>NZ_JBRCOK010000066.1:0-25784 GCF_053501535.1 Bellilinea sp.
GACATCATTTCTAAACTAAAGCCATTCCGATGTACCCATACTGGCTTTTGTAATTGCTTTGCCTGTTCAGCGAGGAAGTCCGTTGAAGCAAGAATGGCATCACAATGGCGTAATGTAATTTGATTTCGTTCCAGATTTTCACGGTACAGTCTTAAACGAATGGGATCCTGGAAGTCAGGTGAGTCAATCCATTGGTATGCTTCGGGTAAAAATATAAGGTCGTCAATGTCAGCGATGATGACTGCCCGGTTTTTTCTTGCTTTCTGAATTAACCGATCAAGATAAGCATCCCAGTTTACCCGTTGGAGGATCAAGATATCGACTTGAGAAATCAATTTTTGCACAGTTGGGGATGTAATGTGATTAACAGCACAGTTCACACCTGCCAAGCGGAGTTGCTGCCAGAGATGAAAAGCGCGATATCGTCGGGTATCGCCTTGAACGCCGGACACTATCATAATAGCAGGTTGAGAATTCATTCCAAATTTAATATTTTTGGATTACCCCAAGAAGCGACTAATTAATGTGTTGATTTTCTCGGTAAGCCCGTACAACTTCACTAGCAGGGCCTATGGATTGTAACTGACCGTGAGCCAACCAGGCTGCACGCTGACACATTTGTTCGATCTGATGTGTGTTGTGCGAAACCAGCACAATAGTTGCGCCCTGTTGACGGAATTCATCAATCCTGGCCAGACATTTTCTTTGAAATGCTTCATCCCCAACAGAGAGGATTTCATCCAGAATTAAGATATCGGGTTCAGCGTCAATTGCAACAGCAAAACCGAGCCGTGCCCACATACCGGAAGAATAAGTGCGAAGAGGTGCTTCAATGAACTCATGTAGCTCAGAAAATTCCACAATTCGATGAAATTTTGTTTCCATTTCCTTTCGGCTAAAACCCAAAATTGAACCATTGAGATAAATATTTTCTCGCCCTGTTAATTCTGGATGAAAACCCGCGCCAAGTTCCAAAAGCGGAACTACCCGGCCAATTACTACGACTCGCCCTTCAGTTGGCCGCATAACACGGGAAACTAATTTCAGAAGTGTGCTTTTGCCGGCACCGTTTTGACCGATAATTCCAAATACTTCACCTTTATTAATTTCAAAAGAAACATTACGAAGCGCCCAAAAAGAGTTGTTGCGTACTTTTCCTTGCAGCCAGCGAATAGCAAATTCTTTGAAAGTGTTATATCGCTCTGCGGGTGTGCGATATCGAACTGAGACATTTTCTAATCGGATTACTACTTGATCAATACTCATAATTTCCTATATTCGATAAGAAAATTCATCCGATTTATAGGTAAAAACTACCCATCCAATCACAAGTGTAATTACTGCGATCAAAACTGCTGGAGTAAAAATCTCTGCAGTTGGTAATTTCCCATAATATATAGGTGCCCGATAAATTTCTAAAAAATAATACATTGGATTTAGATGAGTAATCCAGAAGCGAAATGTGTCGGGTAAAATACTGATCGGATAAATCACCGGTGTCAGGTACATCCAGCCATACATGGCTATGCCGTACATTTCTGCTACATCAGGATAATACACTGCAAAGGTAGATATCAACAAGCCTACCCCAAGCGCAAATGCGGCTAATAACAACATCGGGATTGGCAGGAAGAATACTGTAGCCCGGATTGGAACGCCGCTGATCAGATTGATTAATAACAGCGGAATTAGAGACAATAATAAGTTGACCAACCCGGTAGCAATAGCTGCAAGGGCAAAGGAAGTTCGAGGAATGTAAATACGGTGTAATAAACCTCCACCCCAAACCAAATTAACCATTGCTGCTGTGGTCGTTTGAGAAAAAAAATTCCATGCCAATAAACCGCTTAAAACGTAAGCAGGATAGCCATATTCAGTGTCAAAGCGAAAGATATGAGAAAAAGCAATCGTTAGGACAACCATCATCCCTAGGGGGTTGAGCATCGTCCAGGCAATACCGAGAACTGACCGCTTGTAGCGGGTCATAACGTCGCGGCGAGTGAGTTGAAGGATAAGATTCCGATAATGAATTACCTCGCGCAATTCTTCTAATGGCGGAGAACCGCGAGCAGAGCTGTCGTAATAAAGGTTTGGATGATATGAAGTGGTCATATGCTTTGATCTTAGATTATAAACGATTATGGGATAAAATTGGTTTGTTGAATTCGAGTACTGTTTTAGCCAAGAGGAAAAAATGTCATCTAATCATTTTGATTATTATTATTATCAACATGATTGTGGTATTCCTTATGAGCGCAATGAGCAATGGCTAAATTTTTTTGGCAAAATTGCTGAAAGGATAAAGCAAGACATAAATCCAAAAACTGTTTTAGATGCAGGTTGTGCAATGGGTTTTTTGGTAGAAAAGCTTAGGCAGAACGATATTGAGGCTTATGGATTAGATGTTTCATCCTATGCTATTTCAAAAGTGCATGAAAGTATTCAACCTTATTGTTGGGTGGGTTCGGTTAGTGAAGAATTGAGCCGGGATTATGACTTGATCGTCTGTATAGAAGTTTTGGAACATGTGCCAAAACCAGAAGCCATTTCTGCAATAGAAAACTTTTGCAGGCATACTCAAATGATTCTATTTTCATCCAGCCCTTTTGATTATTCAGAAGCAACTCACGTCAATGTAAATCCAATTGATTATTGGTCAGAGCTATTTGCAAGACATGGTTTTATCCGAGACTTAGATTTTGATGCGTCCTTCATCACACCTTGGGCGGTTCTATATCGAAAAACCAACCTCGCCTTTCATTACATAGTGAAAAATTATGAAAAAAAGTTGTTCTTGTTGTCCCAAGAGATTAGGGCTCAAAGAGAACAATTGTTGAGCTATAAGGAAAAAGTATCTGATTTATCCAGCCAAGTTTCGAATTTATTGAAACATCTTGAAAATTTGGAAGTAGCCATAAGGGATCGAGATTTAGCTTATAACAATATAATTAAAAGTACATCTTGGAAAATTTTAATGAGTCTTGGAAGACTTCGATTGAAAATATTTCCAGACAATAGTCTAAGATGGCGTTTATTAAGAAAAATTATAGGGAAAGAATAGAGAAATTAGGGCTTACTTATGAGTTCTAAAGAGCTTATTGATATTTGCTATAAAGCAAATGATGAGCTGATAGTAAGAAAGAGAGGTAACAATTTTCAAATACTCTCAGATTTTGTGAACGTTATACTGGACGAGTGGGTTTATAACATTTGGAGTGATATTCAAGGTAAAAAATTGCAATCATTATTACAAACCATCCAATATCAAGTAGATGAAGATATTATACGGGCCACAATAGGTTGCTTGTGTGCAGCGGGTTTACTTAAAAGAAATCTAAATAATTCAACTGAAGAGCAAGTTGATGAATCATTGCAACTGACTCAAAAAAGTTTAGTATCTGTTGTGATAATTGCCTATAACGGGAAAAAATGGTTGGAAAAATTGATTCCTTCAATAAAAAATCAGTCTTATCATAATCTTGAAGTAATAATCATTGATAATGCATCTCCCTCGCTTGAAATGTATGAATGGTTATTGTTGTCTTATTCTGAAATTAAGGTGATACGCTTATTGAAACCCTTATCTTTTGCAGCCGCAAACAATGTAGGGATTGAGAATTCGAGGGGAGACTATATCTTATTGTTAAATCAGGATACATTCTTGGAAGATGGGGCAATTGCAAATGCTTTAAAGGTTGCACAATCTAAGATAGATGCAGCGGCTATAGCATTAAAGTTGAAGTTATTATGGTCGCCTTCTTTTCTAAATAGTTTAGGGAATTATGTGGAAAACCATAATTGGGGAGCGGATATTGGTTATGGTATTCTTGATATTGGCCAATTCTTAAGTTGGAATGAACTACCATCCGCTTGTTTCGCGGGAGTGCTCATTTCCAAAAACGCACTTAATGATGTCGGTTTATTAGACCCGAAATTTCCAATGTATTATGAGGATAGCGAGTGGTGTTATCGAGCTCGTTTAATGGGGTGGAAAATATATGCCGCTCCAAAAGCTGTTGTATTCCATGCATTTGGTGGGGCAAATTCTTTAGGTGATAACGAACTTAATAATCAAAAGTTATCTAACGCATGTTATGGACGGCTGAGATTTGCTATGAAACTTGCTCAAGGAAAAACATTATTAAAATTTGTTTTTAATTACTTAGTTGAAGATGTAACAAATTTTTTAAAATATCTTGTTCGCCGTAAATTTACAAAATGCTTTAGTTATATCAAGGCATGGAGTAAGTTTTTATTAGATTTAAGCGAGATTAAGAAACTAAAAAACACTCTGAATAAAAAACGAAAAATAAATGACACAGAATTATTTCATCAGTTAAAATATCCACTGCCAATAGCTCATGTTGATGGAATTCCGTACCTATCCCGATCGTTAATTGAAGGGTACTATTATCAAATTATCAAGAATGAGGAATCGACCAAAATGCCCGAATTTGACTCGAAACACAGAAAATCAAGTTTGTTGATTATCAGCAATGATGTAATCGATAAAAAGATGGCGGGACCAGGAATGCGATATCTTGAGATGTCTAAAGCATTATCTCAATCATTAAAGGTTACTCTGGCTATTCCGAATAAAACTGATATGGAAATTGAGAGGGTGAGGATTATCTCTTATTCGGAAAATGAACCATCGACTCTCAAAATCTTAATCGAAAACCATGATTATAGTTTAATTACCGGTTATATGGTAAATCAATTCCCATTCTTACAAAGCGTAAAAACACCAATAATTATAGACTTGTACGATCCATTCTTTTTTGAAAACTTATATTATTACACGGATTTACCCATTGAACAACAACTATTGCTAAATAGTCAGTCAGTTGATATAGCTAATAGATTAGCAAAAATTGGAAGTTTTTTCATTTGTGGTAATGAGCGACAAAGGGACCTTTGGTTAGGATTACTGGTCGCGAACCAAAGAGCAAATCCATACAATTTTCTGGAAGACGATACTTTGAAAAACCTGATTGATGTTGTTGGTGTAGGTATGCCAGATGTTCCTCCCTTGTCAGGTTGTTTTTTACGAAATAATTATCCTGGTTTTAACGAAAAATCAAAAATTGTATTATGGGGAGGAGGAATATGGAATTGGCTTGATCCATTAACTTTGATAAAAGCTTGGCCATCTGTTATTTCTAAATTTCCAGAAGCTAAGTTGGTTTTTTTGGGGACCAAACACCCCAATCCGCTTGTTCCGAAACATAAAATCGTTGATAAAGCTATCGAATTAGCAAGGGAGATAGGAGAGATTGATAAATCAATTGTTTTTATTGAATGGGTTGATTATGATAAACGTCAGTTCTTACTTTCAGAGGCTGATGTTGGAGTTACGTTGCATTACTCGAGTATTGAAACCAGATATTCAATCCGAACACGCATAATGGATTATTTTTGGGCGGGACTTCCAGTCTTGGTTACGAGTGGTGATATTACTAGCGAATGGGTACAAAAATACGAAGTTGGCGCTGTGGTAAATCCTCAGAATGTTGAGGAAGTTGCCAATAAACTTGTCGATTTATTAGGCACGCCAAAAGAGAATTTTAGATCGGCTTTTGAGAAAATTCGACAAGATTTAGAGTGGTCAAAACAGGTCGAACCATTGAAGAGATATTGTATTGAGCATAAACGAGCTGCTGATTTTAATTTGATTCACAAAAAGAACGAAAATCAAAAAATAGTGATGGTTCCTGAACCAAAAAGCAAGTTTAGAGAGGCATTATTGATATATGCAACTGAAGGCTGGAAACCAATGTGGTCAAAGATCACCTTTCATTTACATTGGTTATTATTTAGGAAAAATTTATAAACCGGAGAGCGCTAATGAAATTGTTGCATGTTGTTCAGGGTTATTTTCCTGCGATTGGAGGTACAGAAATTCTTGTTCAGCGTGTTTCAGAAGAAATTGTAAAGCAATTTCAAGATCAAGTTTCAGTATTTACTACTGATTGCTATAACGGAGAAGGTTTTTGGAAGGTGAACGAAAGAAGAATAATTGAACTAGAGGAAGTCATCAATGGAGTTTATGTTAGGAGATTTAGGGTTAGAAGCTATTTAAGCGCTTTATTGAGGCCAATTCAAAGAATTTGGTATCGTTTCGAAATACCTGGTCATGATTGGATGAGAACATTTTTTGGAGGTCCAATTATTTGCGAACTTACTTCTGCAATCCAAAAATACGAAGCAGATGTTGTAATGGCTTCCTCTTTTCCATTAATGCATATGCATTATGCATTAAAGGGGGCAAAGAGATCAAATAAACCTATAGTATTACATGGCGGACTTCACCCAGAGGATAAATGGGGATATGAGAGAGATTGGATATACACTGCGATTCAAGATTGTGATCATTATATTGCTAATACTGAATTTGAAAAACAATATTTAGTAAATGAGAAAGGCGTAGATCTAAGAAAAATTTCTGTAGTTGGAGCAGGGGTTGATATTCAAGATTTTTTGAACATAGAAACAAACGAAGCGAGAATCAAGTTGGGATTACCTTTGAATGTCCCTATCGTCGGTTTTATTGGGCAAATTGGTGCACATAAAGGTGTTGATACCTTATTAAAGTCAATGCATCTAGTATGGGAAAGAATTCCTGAAGCAAGGTTACTTATCGCAGGTGCGCGCACTTCGTTTGCTACTGTAATTGATACTTTCTTATCAGATCCGTTAACTCGTGAAAAAACTACAGTGCTTTATAATTTTGATAATGAGTTTAAGCCATATTTATTTAATGCTCTAGATGTCTTCATTTATCCATCAGGATTTGAGTCTTTTGGAATAGCATTTTTAGAAGCTTGGTCTGCAAGAAAGCCTGTTATAGGCTGCAATCGTGGTGCAGTTCCTTACGTTGTTGATGCTGGAAATGATGGGATTTTAGTTGAATATAAAAATGAAACTGACCTTGCTTCAGCAATACTTCTGTTAGTGGAAAATCAAGATTTGGCTTTGGAGATGGGTATAAATGGTCATCGCAAAGTTATGGAAAGATATACATGGAAAGAAATTGCTAAGCGATTTCGAGAAATTTATAACCAAGTTCTCGAAAAAAAGAAACACTAATTATGGTGATAATTTGCTAATAAATTTAATGGTCTCAATATTTTTATTTTTGTCACTATTTACATCCAATTTAATTTCTCAAGCATACTCTCCAATCGTTCCCGAGGGTAATGATTTTGCTACAGCAAAAATGGGTGATCCTTGGGATATGAAAGAATTGAGTGACATATCCATTGGGCTTAATAATGGTGGACAAGATATTCATTTGGATCACATTCGTGTAGAGAGAGGAATATTTTATTCTTATTCCGTGACAAATGACTCCCAGTTTTATCCTTTATGGCCAATGTTTCCTGTAGGAAAAACTGGAAAACAGTTTCCAATTCCATCAAATGAGTATAGCTGTTTGTTTATTGGTTTGAAGATTCATAAACAAAATGTAAAATCTCACAATCTTCAGGTATTCTGGTTTGAAAATGAGAGTTTAAACTTGGGAAATTTTGGACAAACTAAATTTATTGATGTGCCAGATGATGAGTGGAGAGTGGTAAAGATAAACTTGAGTTTAGAATGGCTGAGCGGGAAAAGATGGACAGAACTTCCATATTGGGCGGGTTTGAGAATCGACCCGACTACCCAAAAAGATGCAAATATAGAAGTCGATTGGGTAAGACTTACTAATTGTAAGGGGGTTTTTTACGAAATTAATAATCTACCGTCAAGTCTATCAAAATTTTATTTGATTAAGGATGAACGTAAAATATTTGTTGAAAATATTTCATCATTGAATGGTGTTGGTAAAATAGATCTTCAGGGGGTTGAGCCTGGAAATTATAGTTATGTTGTTGAAAATTCAAACGGGGGTATTCTTAGTCAAGGTTCAATAATTATTAACCAATCTCCGATTGTAAAAATCTCTCGTCCTTCACCAACAAGTGGCCCATCAATTGCATGGAATATGTCCTCGCTTAGCGATGTCCTAAAAACCGAATGCGTTGAAGAGGTGTCTATAACAAATGGTGAGGAATTGAGATTTAAGACGGCGCCACTATCATGTCAAAATGGCGGTGTGGCAGATCCAAAAATTTTTCTAAGAATTCGTGACAAAATTATTTCGTCTGATTATCGTTTCCTAAGTTACCGGCTTTTTACTGAATGGAGTAAACCATGGGCGAATGTCCCAAAAGGTATGATTGTCCGATGGATATGGTCTACACAAGGCACAAGTTTCAGAGATGGTTATAGATGTCACTGGGTCAGCCAGGACTTGCCCTTTGACGTGGGGTGGCAAGTTTATAACGTTGATTTGTTCGATCAATTTCTCGGCTCTCCTGAACAAAAAGCAGGGGAATGTCCTTCAATTCAGCGTAATTGGCAGGAAGCAGGAGAGATTTTTGAATTGAGATTCGACCCAAATGAAAACATAACGGATGAATATTTTCTCCAGAAAATTGACTGGATTATGCTGTCAGGTGTGGAGATTGTTAAATCGGGTTCAATTTTCTCTGTTTATTATTCCATTATTGACGAGTCTCCAGACTCTGTGCAAATTGAGTTTTTTTATACATCAGATCCAAAGAATGAGCCTCTTCAAAAAAAAGCCTTACCTGTAACTCAACCTCCATCCAATTTACCACCACATTATTTGTATGTTACATACCTGCCTCTAATATTGAATAATACAAGAGGCTTATATGGAATGTCATTTGATTGGAATACAACAGGAGTATCCCCTTCAAATTATTATTTATGTGCAAAGGTTGATGATGGTTTAAATCAAGGAACATACTGCAGCACTGCTCCATTGAGGATTAATCCGTGAAAGGGGTTTCCAAATTTAATTTTTTTATAAACAAAATAAAGTTTTATTTATTTTACTGGCTGGAAAAGTTAATGATCAGATTCTCAAGGTACATGCTAATTTTTCAAAAATTTAGCCTCAACGAAAGTCAATTGGAATGGAATCCAGTGAACTATTGTGATTTCAGGAAACCGATGAGTGTGTTGTTTTTGGTCAAAGTAACTAACGAAAATTCTTTGTACAACACGGTGGAATCCCTACTACGCCAGACTAATGAAAATTGGAAAGCACTCATAGTTTTAAATGACTCATCAAATTATAAAAACATGAAAAAGTTAACACAACCTCAAAAAATATTTTTGTGTGATAGTGCTTCTAATAAAAAAATAAAAGATTTGCTTAAATATGTGTATTCGGATTATATCTGTTGCCTTGAATCCGGTGATGAAGTTGGGAAAAAATTAGTAGAAATACTACAAAAAATTGATGCAGACATCATTTATTTTGATCAAATAGTATTTTCACGTGTAAGGGGATATAAACTATTATTAAAACCAAAGTGGTCACCAGAATTATGGTTAAGTGTTGATATTTTAAAAGGGGCAGTCTACAAATCAAAACTTTTTATGGGTGATGACAAAGATTATCTAAACGAATATGCTCAAGCATTATTTTATGCAAATAGGATATTCCATATTCCCATGGTATTATTGCATTCAAAGAAATTTCCTTGGGAGGATGAAATTTTAATTGAAGAACATAAAAGAAGAGTTGAAGACTATTTATTATTGAGAGGACAAGTGCTTTCCACAAAAATTGAAAAAAGACCTAATGGAAGTTCATTCTTACAATTTCTTGGTGATCAGAATAAGATTTCAATAATCATTCCTAACAAGAATCATCCTAATGAGATAATGAGATCTGTCAATTCCATTTTTGAGAATTCTGTTAACCAGAAGTTCGAAATAATAATTGTGGATGATGAAAGTAACGATCCTGAAGTCATAAATTTCTACAACACGTTGTATTCTAAACACAATAATTTTGATTTACTCAACGGCTCTCGTCCCTTCAACTTCTCGCGCGCATGTAATCAGGGGGCTGCAAAAGCAACTGGTGAATTATTGTTGTTTCTAAATAATGACACGGAAATCATTGATCCCCACTGGCTCAAGAATTTGGCAGGTGTTTTACAAATACCTGGCGTTGGTGCTGTAGGTCCGAAACTCCTGTACCCAGATGGTTCTGTTCAACATGCTGGAATTGTGATTGGGTTGGAAGGCCATGCTTCTCATGTGTTTATGGGAGTAAAATCTGATATTTACACTCCCTACGGATATGTTGACTGGATGAGAAATGTATCAGCTGTCACAGGGGCATGTATGATGGTGCGGCGGGACGTTTTCGAACAGGTGGGCGGATTTGATGAGTCTCTCACGCTTGCATTTGGAGATGTGGATTTGTGTTTGAGAATTATTGATGCGGGTTACCGGATTGTTTATACCCCGGATGTCAAACTGATTCACTATGAGGGCAGATCGAGAGGAAAATATATACCAAAACAGGATTTGTTGGCAAAAAGGGACTATTTCCGAGAAAAAATCAAGCAGGGTGATCCTTATTACAATCCTAACCTCTCAAGAGCATGGCGTATTCCAACCATCCGTCAGAAATGGGAAATGGATCCTGTTGAGCGATATGACAAGTTAATTGAATTTATGACTCGCTAGCCCCCTACCCCCTCCCCAGCACATGCTCGCGGATGGAGAGGACTTGCCGGCGAAGGCGGTCGTCGCGTTCAATCTGGTCGGCAATTTTCTCACAGGCGTACATCACGGTGGTGTGATCGCGTCCGCCCAGGGCTTCACCAATCTGCGGCAGCGAAAGGTTGCCAATCTCGCGCATCAGATACATGGCCACCTGACGCGGTAAGGCTACCTCGCGGGAACGATCACGTCCCAGTAATCTTTCACGGCTGACCCCAAAGGTGCGCGTTACGGCTTGCAGAATTTGCGCCGGTTCAACCGCGTTCGGTTGTGGCAGCAGATCAGCCAGCGCAATTTCCACCAGTTTGTCGGTAATCGGCTGGTTGCTCAAATCGGCATAGGCCAGAATGCGCGTCAGCGCCCCTTCCAGTTCGCGAATGTTTGACTGAATCTGACGGGCAATCAGCGTCAGGATGTCCATGGGCACTTCGCGCCCGGCGCGCATGGCTTTGGAGCGCAAAATGGCGATGCGGGTTTCCAGATCCGGGGGTTGAATATCTACCGTTAATCCCCACTCAAACCGCGAGCGCAGTCGCTCTTCCAGGGTTACCATCGCCTTGGGCGGACGATCCGAAGAAAGCACAATCTGCTTCTCCTGATTGTGCAGTGTATTAAAGGTGTGGAAGAATTCTTCCTGAGTTGATTCCTTGCCGGCAATAAATTGAATGTCATCAATCAGCAAAACATCTATGGAACGGTAGCGTTCACGAAAAGCCAGCGTATTCTGCGTGCGGATGGCGTTGATCAGTTCGTTGGTAAAGTCTTCCGAAGAAACATACAGCACCTGCAAGCCCTTATCGTTGGCGGCGTTGCCGATGGCATGCAGTAGATGCGTTTTGCCCAATCCAACCCCGCCGTATAAGAACAGCGGGTTATAGGCGTGGGCGGGTTTGTCCGCCACCGCCAGACAGGCAGCATGGGCCATGCGGTTGCTGGCTCCAACCACAAAATTTTCAAAACGATAACGATCAATCAGACAACGGCTGCTGTTACCGTTGGAGCGCGCCGCGTTTTCCTGCGCTGAAGTACTTTCAGCCTCGCTTTCGCGATGCCAGACGACAAACTCAACCTCTACTGGCGAGTCGAGGTAGCCGGTCAACAGGCGGGAAAATGTACCGGCAAGCCGGCTTTCCAGCCAGTCTCTGGCATAGGCATTTTGGACACCGATGCGGGCCTTGTTATTCTCTACACGGATTAATTCCGCGTTGCGTACCCATGTATCGAAGGATGCTTTGGGCATTTCCATTTGCAATTGTCCAAGGGCTGCTTGCCAGGCTTGTTGAGCATTCATGTGTCGTCCTCCGCATACAGGATAGGGTGCAAACCCAGACAGCAGGTGAGATATGCAGAACAATCCCACCCAACGGTGAGGCTGCAAACAAGTCTAAATTGCCTGAGTTTTGCACAGGATGTGGCGGGTGGTAGAGAAGACCCGCTTACAATCGGGCTGTCCCCGTATTGCTGATTGCTTGTACATTCTAACAGAAGCCGCGCCCAAGGACAAGACGATTACCATACGCTACTCTAAAAAACATCTGATCTTTAAGAATTCTCATGTTAAGGACAATCTTGAAATTTTTAAAATTAATTCGCGATAGTGTAGTAAGCTGCAAACACCATAAAAGGGGGATAAGACCGAATACGACCCCCTATATATGGGGGTCATGTCCGATTTGTTGATTGTATGTTCTATCTGTGGTGTTTAATTCCAAAAAATTCAAAAAGATTCCAATTCCCAAATTTTTTCCACAAGACTCGCGGAACGGAATCTTGCTGTCACACTAATTTTTAACACTTAATTTTGTTTGGTTCAGGTCGTTCAGCATCATATTTGCAGCCCGGCGGGCTATCTGCACGGCAAAATTCGTGCCGCGATCCCACGGGTACACCTGACTCATACTGGCAAAGTACACACCGGGCAGCGGTGTGCGAATATCCGGAATGTTTTGCGAATGGTTGACCAGCGGCACCGGTTGGGCGTAGGTGGTGCGGAACAACCAGGTTTTGCGAATCCACTCGCGTTCAAAACGCGCATTAAAACGCGGTAGCACCGGTAAAAAGCGTTCCAGCAATTCTTCTTTGCTCAGCCGAAAGTATTCGTGGTCGGGGTCGAGGTAATCGCCGATATAAACGATATGGTCGCCGCCAAAGTGCCGGCTCGGCAGGAAGTTGGTGTGTTCCACCAGCGCCAGAAAAGGATAGCCGGCACTCTTGGGAATGTTGAACCAGTAGTAACCTTCTTCAGATAACTGGTGGCGCAGTGCCAGCACCATCACCACCGCGCCCATGCTTTTCAGGTTGAGCAGCCCGCGCAGATAATCCTCCGGCAGGCTGGGAGCCAGTTTTGCCAGCAAACCCGGCCCAACCGTTACCAGACATTGGTCAAAGGACTGCCGCTGACCGTCTTTCAGCAGTACATCTACCTTCCCGCCGCTTTCGATGCGTTCAACGGGCGTGTTGAGCAAAATCTCAACCCCGCGGCGGCGTAGAATTTCAGCAAAGGTGTCCGAAAAGGCCTGAAAGCCGCCTTGAAAAGTCCCCAGCCGCGTGGAGCGCACCTTGAAGCGCGCCCAAAACCATGCCATGTTGACGGATTTATAGTGCTGGCCGAACTTGCCTTGCAGCAGGGGTTCAAACAGGACACTGTACAGCCGTTCCCCGTAGGCTTTACGCATCCATTCGTGAGCCGTGATTTTTTCCAGCGGTTTCCAGTCGGCCAAATAACGTAAATAAGCCGTCACCAACCCAAAGCGAATCATGTCCGGCAGGCTGAAGCCGGGAAAAGTGAGCGCTGCCAGCGGAGAATCCAGCGGGTAAAACTTTTCTTTGTAATAAACCACAGTTTTGGGGCGGGGGAAGACCACTTCATCCTGCAAACCCAGCTCGCGGATCAGGTTCAGCATGTCGCGGTCGGTCTGAAACCAGTGATGATAGAAATGCTCCACCGACCACTCCCAGCCCTCGTCTTTGAAGCCGGCTGCCAGCCCGCCCACGTAGGGGGCCGATTCGTAGATAACCACCTGATGTCCGGCGTTGACAAAGTCGAATGCGGCGCTCATCCCGCCGATGCCTGCTCCAATGACAGCAATTCGCATGTTCTTCCCTCGTTCGTTTTAGTCTGTTGCTGCGCTCTCCGTCTGGCGGATTTGCTGTAAATCCTTCCCCCAGCGCAGGGGTTGTTTGAAGTAATAATAGGCCCCCAGGGCTGTGATGGGCAGCCAAAGGGCGGCGTGTAGTACCAGTGTATAGGCCGCCGCGGTAGCCTGCGGCACGCCGTAAGCCACCAGCACGGCAATGCCAGGCGCATCGAAGGTACCCACGTACCCCGGGGCGGAGGGTAGGGTGGTGGCGATGTTGACAATGCCGTTCATCAGCATTAACGCAAAGAAACTGACCTCAAAGCCGAAGCCGTGCATGATGAACCAGTACTTGCCGGTTTCCAGCAGCCAGATGATGACCGTGGTGAAAAAGACCATCAAGGCTTCGCGCGGAGAACGCAACGATTCCAATCCGGTCAGAAAGCGTAGGGCAACCCCGCTCACCCTGGGGCGAAAGCGGGCCGGCACGACTTTTTCCAATATGCTCATCGTCAGGCGTTCGGTAACGCGCGGGAACATTGCTGCCAGCAGGAAGAGGATCAGCGCGCCGATGAAAATCAAGGCGCTCCATACCGAAAGCTGCTGGATATTGCCCACAAAACCGGAATCGTGCGTCAGCCGGCTTAATTCTCCCAGATTGAAAAACACAAAACCGAGCATTACCACCGCATCAAAAATCCGCTCGACCACCACCGTAGCCAGCGAGGCAGAAATGGCCACTCCCTCGCGGTCTTTAAGAATGGCGGCGCGCAGTACCTCTCCGGCACGGGCCGGGTAAATATTGTTGCCCATGTAACCGATGGTCACAATCGGGAACATGGTGCGGGTGGGAATCTTTTTCAAGGGTCGCAGCAGATAGTGCCAGCGCCAGGCGCGCGCCCACACCCCGATAAAATAAACTGCCACACCCGGCAGCAACCACCAGAATTGGGCGGTTTGCAGCGAATTCCACACTTCCCCCAGATGCAAGCCGCGCAGTGCCAGATACAGGAATAAGGCACTTACGGCGATGCCAACCCAGAATTGCCAGCGTTTCAGCATGGCGCAATTGTAACACGCTGCACAAATTATGTGGGCGGCAGATCTATGGTGAAGGTAGTGCCTTTGCCCGGCTGGCTTTGCGCAGTGATTTTTCCACCGTGTGCCTCCACAATCGAGCGGGCAATTGCCAGCCCCAGCCCCGATTCCTGATTGGAATGGCGGGCTTTATCGGCGCGGTAGAACCGTTCAAAGATAAAGGGTAAGTCATCCTCAGCGATGCCGCTGCCGTTATCCTGCACTTTCAGGCGCAAACCGCCCGGCGGCGAGATTTCGGCGCTTAACCGAATCCAGCCGCCCGCCGGGGTGTAGCGGAAGGCATTCAGAATCAGGTTGTCCAGCACCTGCGCAATCCGGTCGGGGTCGAGGGGGTATTTGGGCAGGCCGGGGGATACGACAGCCTGTAAATCAATTTGTTTTTGCTGAGCGGTGACACTGTGACGGGTAATGATCTGATTGAGCAGGGTGGGAATATCGGTGGGTTGAATCAGCAGACTTAATTCGCCGGCATCCGCCAGAGATAGCAGACGCAAATCGTCAATCAGACGGCTGAGCTGGCGCGTTTCCTGATGGAGAACGTTGTAAATTTCGGGATTGCCTTTCAATTTACCCTCGCTGAGCGCTTCAGCATAACCGGAAAGCACGGTCAAGGGTGAGCGCAATTCGTGGGCAATATCGGCGGTCATCTGGCGGCGCAGGCGAACCGCGTTGGCCAGATCGCGGCTCATTTTGTTAAATGCCTGAGCCAGAGTGCCCAGTTCATCGTTGGAGCGAACGGCAACCTCTTTGCCGTAATTGCCGCGCGCAATTTCCTCGGTCGCATGAGTCAGCTCACGCAGGGAACGCGTCAGCCCATAGGCCAGAAAGCCGCCCAGTGCCAGTGCCAGCAGCGAGGCAATCACCGCACTGACCAGGGCTGCCTGATTGACCCCGCGCAAAAAGACTGCTTCGGGCGTATCCGCAATCAACGCGCGGCGTTTGGCGTTGAGAATCACCCAGCCGACGGTCTGGTTATTCACCGAAAGCTCGACAGCGCGGTTCAATTCACTGGCGGGAATCAGACTGCCGCTGGGTTCGCCAGCCGAAATGCTGAACAGCACCCGTCGTTCGGCATCTACCAGCGTGAACCGCGCCCAGGTGGCTTCCATGGTGCGCATCATCCCGCCCATTCCCTGCATCATCATGCGCGGTCGGCGCAGCAGGGCGTTGTCAATCCCCTCCCACGACCCGTTGAACTGATAATACTCCAGCAAAGCAGAGATCATCGCCTGTTCTTCGCGGGTCAGCAGAAAGCGGTCAAAGGCGGATTGGATGCGCCGGTTGATGAACACGGCTACCAGCAGTGCGCCGGTTACACCCACCACCAGAAAAGCCAGAGTCAGTTTGACGGTTAATGATCGCATATATTTTTCATCGGACGGTTAATCTCGAACGGCAAAACGATAACCTGCTCCATACACCGTTTCGATGTAGTGGGGATTGGCAGGATCGGGCTCGATTTTGAGGCGCAGATTGCGAATATGCACGTCAATGGTGCGCTCATATCCTTCGTAGGCATCCCCTTGAATGCGTTCCAGCAACTCCAGCCGCGAAAAGACCTTGCCGGGTGTTTCCATGAAAGCGGCCAGAATTTCAAACTCGGAAGGTGTCAGGTCAACCGGTTTGCCATTGACCAGCACCATTCGGCTGGTGCGGTCCAGTTCAATTTGCCCCCGCCGCAGAGTTTCCGGCGCGGCTACGGCCTTGTCCATGCGGCGCAAAACGGCGCGGATGCGTGCGGTCAGTTCGCGCATGCTGAACGGTTTGGTCACATAATCATCGGCACCCAGTTCCAGGCCGACCACTTTGTCATTTTCCTCCAATCGGGCGGTCAGGACGATGACCGGCGTTTCTGCTTCGCGGCGGTAAGTGCGTAAAAACTCAAAGCCGCTCATCTCCGGCATCATCAGGTCGAGGATGATCAGGTCGGGTTTATGATCGCGGGCGGCAAACAACGCTTCCTGACCGTTGCCGGCGGTAAAGACCTCAAAACCTTCCTCTGTAAGGTAGGAGCGCAGCAGTTGACGCAATTCCAGTTTGTCATCCACAATGAGCAGTTTCTTCGCCATATTGATTCATTATACTCCGGTCAGAATCGAAGGGTGAGGATGCCGGGGATCTTGCGCTGCATCCTCACCCGTAAAGCGGATATTTAGTAAGGAGGAGAAAAGTTACCGTACCGCCAGCCGGTTCAAGAGGATTTACCAGCCCCGTCCAAAGCCGCCGCGTCCAGCGCCATGGCAACCGCCGCCTAAGCCCATGAATCCGCCGCGCATCCCGAAACCGCCCTGTTGGAGAAGCAGGTCAGCCTGTTGCTGGGTGATGACGCCATTCGCAACGGCTTCTTTGACAGCATTTTCAAAAGCGGCCTGCATGCTGCTCTGGAAGGTTTCATTGTTGAACAGGGTATGGCGGGCGCGCAGCAACTCGGCTTCTTCTTCCGTGATGCGGCCGTCGGCTACTGCCTGTTCCAGCCGAATTTCGGCAGCCTTCACATACGCAGCCTGTAATTCATCCACGCTGATGCCCAAAGCGTCTGCAAGATGGGCTTGGAAATCTACCCCGTTTTGGAACAGCCAGCCCAGCATTCCTCTGCCGCCAAAGCGGCCTGTGCCGTTGAGGATGGCATCGGCCTGGGCTTGCGTGATCAGGCCCTTTTCCACACCTTCCTGCACGGCGGCTTGGACTGCCTTTTGGTAAGCGCTGGTCAGCTCATCGGTGGTGATGCCCAACGCCTCTGCCAGTGCTTCACCATCATTTGGCCCCATCATACCCCGCCCACCGCCGAATGGGCCGCCCACCTGTGGGAGCGCATTGGCGCTGACCGTCTGGAAGGCTTGAGCAGCCAGGCCGAAGGCGAGAATCAGGGCGAGAGCGCCCAAAGAAATGCCGACAATCAACTTTTTGCTTTTCATTATTGTGTCTCCTTTCAAGAGTTTTGTGAATGGGAATGTTCCCGTGCTTGCTGTGTTTAAGATAACAAACGATTGTTTAGAAATTATTAAGAGCAGATTGGGAAAATATTGGATTTTGAGAGGGGCAGGGCTATGGTAAAATCTCCCCCATCACAAGTTTGCCCGAGCCAGAGGAGCCATGCCGTACGAAGCAGTGATTGGTTTGGAAGTTCATGCCGAACTGCAAACTCGCAGCAAAATGTTTTGTGCCTGTCCGGTGGTCGATTCGACCCAGGCAGAACCCAACAGCGCTGTTTGCCCGGTGTGTGCCGGCATGCCCGGCACACTGCCGGTGGTCAACCGGGCTGCCGTAGAACATGCGCTGAGGGTTGCCCTGGCGTTAGAATGTGAGATTGCCCCCCTCAGTTTGTTTGCCCGCAAGAATTACTTTTATCCGGACCTGCCCAAAGGCTATCAAATTTCGCAATACGAATATCCGCTGGCCGAGCATGGACTTTTGCGCATCGAAACCTCGCAGGGAGAAAAAACGGTGCGTATCCGGCGGGTTCATCTGGAAGAAGATACCGGAAAATTGATCCATATGCAGGATGAAGAGGGCCGTTCATTCTCGCTGGTTGATTTGAATCGCGCCGGTGTGCCGTTGCTGGAAATTGTCAGCGAGCCGGACATGAATACACTGGAAGAAGTGCGCGCCTATGCCACCGCTCTGCGGGCAATTTTAAGGCGGGTGGGTGCTAACAGCGGGGATATGGAAAAGGGCGTCATACGCTTTGAGGCAAACGTTTCGCTGCGCTTGCCGGGCAGCAGCACACTGGGTACGCGCGTGGAAATCAAAAACCTGAACAGCTTTCGGGCAATGGAACGCGCCATTGCCTATGAGGTTGAACGTCAGACTGCTCTGCTGGATGGGGGTCTGCCGGTTCGGCAGGAAACCCTGGGCTGGGATGAAACCGCGCAGGTCACCATCAGCCAGCGCAGCAAGGAAGAGGCGCACGATTACCGCTATTTTCCCGAACCGGATTTGCCGCCGCTGGTGATCGAAGCCGGGTGGATTGAACGGGTGCGCGCCAGTTTGCCGGAACTGCCTCAGGCGATGAAGAACCGTTTTTGCCAGCAGTATGGGCTGAACCCTGCCGAAGCAGCCCTGCTGAGCGAAGACGAGGCTGTGGCGGGCTACTTTGAAGCCTGTGTCAGCCAGGCAAAATCTGCCATTTCACCGCGAACGATTGCCCTGTGGATCAGCGGTGAAATTTTTGCATGGCTCAACCAGAGCGGGAAAAGCATTGCCCAACTGGCGGTAACGCCTGCCATGCTGGTGGAATTGCTGCGCTTTACCGGCGATCAGACGATTAATCTCAACACTGCCAAAGTGGTGCTGGCGGAGATGCTGACAAGCGGAAGTTCAGCCGCCCAAATCATTGCCGAACGAGGCTTGACGCAGGTGAATGACACCGGTCTGATTGCGGAAATTGTGGCAGACGTACTGGTGCAGAATCCGCGCGAGGTGGAAGCCTATCATCAAGGGAAAACCACCGTGTTCAACTGGCTGCTGGGGCAGGTGATGCGCCAGACAAGCGGACGGGCCAGCCCGGCAGCAGCCCGTGCCGAGCTGGAACGACAGCTGGCAGCGCTCAAACAAGATTGAGCCGGCCTGTCTATGTGACGAATGACGCCGCGCCGTGCCGGGTATCACCGGAGAGAGGCGATTTTCATCATATTGACGAACGACCTCAGGTTTGCTAACCTATATCAGGATCATCATCACCTTTTTGTGAGGTCAATTGAACCGATGAGCTGCCAGCAGCAATTCCAAACCCAGTCTTGAGCGGGCACAGTGCCGTTGTGCCCGTTTATTTTTTAATGAAGCAACAAACCAACCCAAACTTCCAATCAACAGGAGAAAAAACAATGGCAGAAACCACCAATGCGTTTGAAATGGCTCAACGCCAGTTCGATCATGTGGCAGA
Source organism: Bellilinea sp. (assembly GCF_053501535.1). NCBI lineage: Bacteria > Bacillati > Chloroflexota > Anaerolineae > Anaerolineales > Anaerolineaceae > Bellilinea > Bellilinea sp. The sequence goes on from NZ_JBRCOK010000066.1 coordinate 19,654, forward strand.
ACTGCTCAAATTGGACCCGCAGGTGCGCGAGATACTGCGCTGGCCGCTGCGTGAGTTCCACTTCCGTATCCCTGTGCGCATGGATGACGGCAGTATCAAAGTCTTTCAAGGCTTTCGTGTCCAGCACAATGATGCGCGCGGCCCCAGTAAAGGCGGCATCCGTTTTCATCCGGCTGAAACGATTGACACGGTGCGTGCGCTGGCCACCTGGATGACCTGGAAATGCGCGGTGGTGGATATTCCATTGGGCGGCGGTAAGGGCGGCGTGATTGTGGACCCGGCAACGCTTTCCACCAGCGAGAAGGAACGGCTGGTACGCGGCTGGGTGCAGCAGATGTGGAAGAATATCGGCCCGCGCCAGGATGTGCCTGCCCCGGATGTCGGCACCACCCCCCAGATGATGGGCTGGATGATGGATGAATACTCCAAGCTGGTGGGTGAATATACCCCCGGTGTGATTACTGGTAAACCGGTCGGTGGCGGCGGCTCGCTGGGCCGCACCGAAGCCACCGGTTTTGGCGTGATTTATACGGTGCGCGAAGCCATGAAACACCTCAAGCTCGACCCGACTCAATGTCTGGCGGCTGTTCAGGGGTTTGGCAATGTGGCCCAGTATGCAGCCATTGGATTTACGGAACAATTGGGCGGCAAAGTGGTTTGCGTTTCTTATTGGGATCGCGAAGACCGCACTTCTTACACGGTCAGTAAGGCGGATGGGATTGATCCGCGCTTCCTGATGAGTATTACCGATCAGTACGGCACGATTGACAAAACCAAAGCCAGAGAAGCCGGTTATACCATTGAATCGGGGGATGCCTGGATCAGTAAAGACGTGGATGTGCTGATCCCGGCTGCTCTGGAAGGGCAGATCAACGCCGACTCGGTCCATAAAATTTCACCGCGCGTCAAACTCATTGCTGAAGGCGCCAACGGCCCCACCACGCCGGAGGCCGATGAGGTCATCAAACAGCGCGGCATTTTCCTGATCCCCGATTTTCTGTGCAATGCCGGCGGTGTGACGGTTTCTTACTTTGAAAGTGTCCAGAATGACATGAATTTCTACTGGCCGAAAGAAGAAGTGCTTGCCAAACTCGACCAGAAGATGACGGCAGCGTTCCAGGCGGTGCTGGAACTGGCAGAGAAAGAAAAGGTCTTCATGCGCGATGCTGCCTATATGGTGGCGATTAACCGCGTGGTCAAAGCAATGGAATTGCGCGGCTGGATTTAATCTCAGGGAACCAGCCAATACGGCAGCCGCCTCTCCAGCAGCGGAGAGGCGGCTGTGATTTTCAGGCACCGAGGGTTTAGTAGCGCGCCAGGGTGGTAATGGCGGGGGTCTGATCGAACATCCAGAAGGCGAGCGGAAGCCCCAAACCAAGACTGAGACCGGTCAACAGCCAGGCCAGCGCCAGCCACAGAGCGCTGAACCACCAGCCGACCAGCAGGAAATACAGGGCGCGCAGCAGGAAAGGCGGCTGCGGCAGACTCGACTCGCGGTAGATGACCTTGCCGTCCACCACCATGACCCTTGCCTGCCGTTTGACCGGTTTGAGGGTCATAATCTGCGGCAGGCGGTTGAGCAGCCATAAACCCAGCGGCAGCCCGATGATGGTCACATTCAGCACCCAGGCAACCACCGTGACGATGCCGCCCAGCCACAGGCCGACCAGCAAAAAATATAAAATCCGGATTAAGCAGCCCGGCCCTTGTTCCTGAGGCTGTACGATGACGGGAGTGGGAGTAGGTTGTGTCATTTGTTTTTACCTCTTTCGCGGTTTTGTAATTGAATTACGGATTACATGCAATATTATTTACGCAAAAGAGGCGAAAAAGTTGCGGGTTGGCGGTTCAACATTCAATACAGTGTCCGATATCCTCGTACCACAGGTCGGGTTTTTCGGTAATAAAATCCTGCATCATTTGAATCAAGCGCGGTTCATTCAATACCACCAGCTCCACCCCGCGGGATTTCAGCAGTTCTTCTGCTCCTAGAAAAGTCTGGTTTTCGCCGATCACCACGCGCGGAATTTTGTAGAGCAATATGGCGCCGCTGCACATGTCACAGGGAGAGAGGGTGGTGTAAATGGTGGCGCGGCGGTAATCTTCGGGTGCCAGCCGGCCGGCGTTTTCCAGTGCGTCCATTTCGGCATGCAGCACAGCGCTGCCGCGCTGCACCCGGCGGTTATGCCCTCGCCCGATGATTTTTCCATCCAATACCAGCACCGAACCAATCGGAATGCCGCCTTCGCGGTAGCCTTGCAGGGCTTCTTCGTAAGCAGCTTGCATGAATTCATCCATCATCGCTTGCTCCTCCTTGCTTGATATAAGGTGGAATGGGTGGATGAATCTTATCACAAAGAGGCCTGGTTTCAAGACTCGCGCATAGCTTGAAGAAAAGGATGAAATCAGGTTTCAGGCGTGGCGCTTTTGGAAGAGTTGCTTTGGCGGACGGCTTTTTGCCAGTAGAGGATAGCCACGCCGGCTGCAATCAGCATGAGGAATACCAGCCGAAGCCAAAACGGGGGTTGAATGAAGGTCAGGATGAACAAAATGACGATCACTTCCAGACCAACTCCCAGCGCATGCCAGCTGGCCGATCCTTTTACAAAATGAACCGCTGCAATGATGCCGCTCAGAAATACCAGCAGCCAGATCAGCGCACCGAGCGGCTCTTCGTAAGCGCGTGGAATGCGGCCTTCTGCCCTTTCGCGGATGCCCAGCATCATTCCTCGTTCCATTACATAGCCGCTGTTCATGATCAGATTGAAAATTCCCAAGGGCACATCATCCGGCGCATCAATGCGATGGCGCACAATCAGACGCGATGAACTCTCATCCAGCGGCTGAATGTACCACAACCATGTCCATTGCAGCGGCAGGGCAGCGCTATTCTTTGCCAGCACAAACTGATCCGGCTGGTAATCCTGAATCACCAGGTAATTGATGATAATGCCCTGTTCACCACGGATAGGATTTTGCCATTCTTTGTGAATTCGATCAGCATTCACGTAATGGCATTCTCCTGTAGTCATGCAAAAAAGGTTTTCAATGAAGGTAATCGAATAGAATGCTGCGCGCGAATCACCGATTTGCACCAGCCATGGATATATTTCAGCAGGGGATGCCCGAATCGTCAGCGCGTGGTTCCAAATGATATCCGGAGATGCAATGATCTCATCACCGGGCAGCGAGGCGATCACTTCTTGATTGGTGCTGCCCCAGTTGGGAATTTGACCGCCAACCCACCAGAATCCTGCGAAAATGACGATCAGGCTGAAAACTGAACCGATCAGTAATCGGAAGAGAGCGGATTGATTTCTCATCCATTGGGCTGAATCAAAAATTTTTTTACCTGGTTTCACGGGTAAGAACCTCCCCAAAGCCGTATCTTTTAGAGATAATTCACAAAATTGGAGCCCTGATTTTCAGATGATTTTTGTGCCGCATTCCGGGCAAAACTTTGCCTCTTTTACTGCAGCGCCACAATTGGGGCAGTGAGCAGGCGCGGCTTCAATTTTTGTGCCACATTCCGGGCAGAACTTGGCTCCTTTGGTATCGGTACCGCACTTAGGACAAAGTACGGCTTCGGGCTGAAGCATTGGTGTGCCACATTCCGGGCAGAATTTGGTGCCGGGCGCGGCAAGAGTGCCGTCTTTGGGGCAGCGTGCCATTTGTTCGGCGGCACGTTGGGCGTTTTCGGCAGCCTGACCGACTTTCTTGACCACGTTGTCCAGTCCGAAAGCGCTCGCCAATCCTTTCAGGGCTGCGCCGGCTTGTTCGCCGCGGGCTTCAGCAATCTCGTTGGTGCGCGGAGAATCGTCCATGCAAAAACCCGATTGTGTGTCGAAATCCGAGAGACAGACGATGCGCCCACAGGTGGGGCATTCTCGAAAATGTACCTGCGCCTGCGCCCAGGCTTTTTCCAGCTGCTGGGGAGTCATTTTGTACGAATAGCGGGGATCTTCACCGGTTACGCTGTTAGCCACTGCATTGCCAACCAGCGGAACTTTGCGCAAGAACCCGCCTACCGCCTGTTTTCCAAGGTCTTGTCCCAACGTATTGATGACATCCGGCTGAGAGCGAAACTCCCGCCCACAGGCATCGCAATAGAACACGGCATAAGGCCCCGCCCCATCGTTGCGGATATCGTACTGGGGCATGCGGGAAAATTTATCCATGATATTCTCCTTATGAATAGAAACGGGCTGGGTGTGTAAGTTTAGTGTATCGCTTTGTCACAAAAAAAACAACAATTTTTTCGATGACATTTGTCATCTTGTTCGGTTGTTTCGGAAAATTTATAATAGTGATTGAATCAGTATTTATGAAAAATTCCATCCAAAAGACATCCTCTTATCGAAGTCCCAGCCCGGAAAATGTACTTTTGGCGTTACTGCTGGAAACTCCCCGTGATGGCTACCAGTTGAACCAGATTCTCAGACGGGAGTTGGGACACGTTTGGCATCTCAGCCAGAGCCAGCTCTATGCCACCCTCAGGCGGTTAGAAGCACGCGGCTGGGTGAACGGTGAAGAGCAAGAATCGCGGCGCGGGCTGCCGCGGCGCATTTTTACCCTCAGCGAGGTTGGCCGCCAGCAGGCTCTTCGCTGGCTGATGACCCCCAGTCGTTGTGCGGTTCAAATCATCCGGCTGGAGCTGCCCAGTCGTGTTTTTCTCATTCAGCGGCTGTTCCCGGCGCAGCTGCAGGATTTTCTTGACCGTCAGCACAAGGTGATTCAGGAAGGGCTGTACCGCCTGCGCGCTCAACTTGAGCGAATCCCCATTGACCAGACCTACAACCGCATGGCGGTGGAGATGCGCCTGCACCAGACCCGGGCTCTGTTGGACTGGTTTGAACAGACTTTTAATTCAATTTTTAACGGAGGATAATCGTATGCGGAAAATAATCTGGTTGAGTTTATGGGTGGTTTTGATTGTGCTTTCGGCCTGTCAACCGATGAACCCTCCGCCTGTCGAAAATCCGGCTGTATCTTCCCCCTCTGCCACACCAGTCGAACAGGAGTTGCTCGCCTCGCTTGAAGCGGTAGAAAGGGTAGAAAGCACTCCCACACCGCAGCCTGCCGAAGCTAAGCACCAGCCCATCGTGCTGACCGATGCTTTGGGGCGCACTGTAACGTTTGAGGAATTGCCTAAGCGGGTGGTGGTGGCTGGCCGCGGTGTTGCGCTGCTGACAGATGCAGTTTACCTCTTTCCCGAATCGTTCGAACGGGTGGTGGCGGTCTCGCGCACTTCTCAATCGCCGGATGGCGATTTTCTGGCACTGGTAGATCAACGATTACCTGAAAAGATTGCCTTTGAAACCAATGTGGGCGCCGAGCAGGTCGTTACGGCGCGGCCGAATGTGGTTCTCTTAAAGCCGTACATGCAGGAACCGCTCGGCAATCCGTTGGAAGCGCTGGGTATTCCGGTGGTTTATCTTTCGATGGAAACCCCGCAGGAATATCAGCGCGATTTACAGACGCTGGGAATCCTGTTTGGAAACTCTCAACGCGCGGATGAGGTTTGGGCCTTTTACCAGCAGCATCTCGATACAGTCAGCAACGCATTGAAAGATTTGACCGATGAACAGAAACCGCGCGTCCTGCTGCTGTATTATTCCGACCGCGATGGGCAGGTGGCCTTTAATGTGGCGCCGAAAACCTGGCTGCAGACCATCCTGACCGGACTGGCCGGCGGTATACCGGTCTGGACGGATATTGAGCTGGGCAGCGGCTGGACGAAGGTCAATTTGGAGCAGATTGCCGGCTGGGATGCTGACCGCATTTTTATCATTGCTTACACAGCCAACCCCCAGCAAGTGGTGGAAAACCTGCTGCAAGACCCCCAGTGGCAGGCGCTGCGCGCGGTGCAGGAGGGGCATTTGTACGCCTTTCCCAGAGATTATTACTCCTGGGATCAACCCGACCCACGTTGGATTTTAGGCCTGCGTTATCTGGCCTACCGTCTGCACCCTGAGGCTTTTCCGAATTTTGACTTGACCGCTGAAGCCCGGCTGTTTTTTGAGCGGTTTTACGGTCTGGATGCCCGAACCTTTGAGGAAAAAATTCTTCCTGTATTCAAGGGTGATTTTCGGTGAGTGCTGTCTATTCGTCCAGCGCTTTACGGGCTGAGG
>NZ_JBRCOK010000067.1:0-32113 GCF_053501535.1 Bellilinea sp.
CTCCCACCCGCCCGGCATATCCGTGATTGACAATTTTGCCAGAAGAATTGCAATTTTCCACCCCTTGCGGTAAAAATTGATAATCGCTTAATTCGGCGAAAAATCATTGCTAACTAAACGTGAGCTCGGGATCAGATCAAAACATGGCAGGCAATGCCAATGACCCCCTGCACCTCCCCCAAAATCGCAGGGGCGATTTTGGGGAAGACGTGAGGGGGATGAAAATTCGAAAGTTGATGTAAAAATGACTTATCCCGCATTGACTTAACTAATGGTCAGGAACGGTTGTGAAAGGGCTAACGATTGAAGGTCACAAAAATCGGTTGGCTTTTACCTGCCTGTTCGTCATCGAATTGTCAAAATAGAAGGCTGCCGGGTTTTGAAAAGAATACAACTGCTCAGTGGATTTCAGTACACGCTCCCTCTGCTCATCGGTATTGCACCGTTCGGTATGATTTATGGCGTGCTGGCGGTTAAAGCCGGTTTCCCGGCAGCGGCGGCTCAGGCCATGTCGGCAATTCTTTTTGCCGGCTCTTCTCAGTTTATGATTGTGAATCTCGTCGCAGCTGGTTCGCCGTGGCTGGTTGTAGTTTTAACCGCTGTGGTGGTCAACCTGCGCCATGCCCTGTACAGTGCCTCGCTGGCGCCGTTCCTTAAACACCTGCCGGCAGGCTGGAAGGCTGTGCTGGCGTATGTGCTGGTGGATGAAGCCTATGCTGTGGGTATCCATCACTATGAGAGGGAGGGGTCGGCAGGTCATCAGCACTGGTTTCTGCTGGGGTCGGGGCTGGCGGTTTGGGTGTGCTGGCAGGCCAGTACCGCGTTGGGTATTTTTCTGGGGGCGCAAATTCCCGCGGCGTGGTCGCTGGATTTTACGCTGGCCCTGACCTTTATCGCGATTGTGGTGCCCGGCCTTAAGAATCGGCCGTTACTGCTTTCGGCTGTGACAGCGGCAGTGACGACGGTGGTGGCTCATCCTTTACCCTATAAACTGGGATTGATTCTGGCGGCGCTGGCCGGGATTGCCGCCGGGTTGTGGAGTGAGCGGCAATGACCGACTTCTGGCTGATCATTCTCCTGGCGGGCGGGTTGACCTATGCGATCCGATTGTCGTTCATTGCCCTGCATGGCCGCTGGCAAGCCCCCCAATGGTTTGTGCGGGCTTTGCGCTATGTGCCGGTGGCAGTCCTCAGTGCCATCATCCTGCCTGAGTTGCTGGTCGTGGATGGACAGGTTTTGCTCTCTCCGATCAACCCGCGCCTGCTGGCGGGGACTGCGGCAATTTTGATTGCCTGGCGCAGCCGGAATGTCTTTTTGACCATTGCAGGGGGGATGCTCTTCCTCTATCTTTTCCAGTTTTTGCTGGGTTGAACTGCCTGCAAGGTTAAAAAATAGAATAAACTTATAAGGATGAGCACTGTTTTAGAGATGAGGTATGCCGGCTGACTGGTGGATGGTTTCTGCTGAACAGGTGGGCTGGTCGGCGTTGAGCGCCGGGCTGATCTTGCTACTGCCCGGTGCGGGAGTACTGATCTGGCTGGCGCGCCGCCCGATGGACTGGCTGGAATGGCTGGCGGAGGCGGTGGGTTTGTCGCTTTCATTGACAGCGCTACTTGGCCTGGCAGGGTTTCTGGCGCACATTCGCTTCACGCCGGCCCTCATTTTCGGGTTGCTGGCCATCAGTCTGCTTTCGCTGACCGTCGGGGGGTTGCTGCGCCTGCCGCTCAAAAGGCAGCCATCCGGCTGGCGGCATTGGCTGGGGCTGGCTGCCGGGCTGGCAGGGCTGGCCGCAGCGCTCTACTGGCGCTGGTTTCAGGCGCGGGAACTGCATGTACCGGCCTGGGTGGATTCCCTGCACCATACGCTGATTGTGCAAAAAATTCTGGAAAGCGGCGGCGTGCCGGCCAGCCTTGCACCGCAGGTCAACGCAGACCTTGCCTACCATTTTGGCTTCCATCTCGTTACGGCGTGGTTTGTCTGGCTGAGCGGCTGGGATGCGCCTGCCGGTGTGCTGGTGTTCGGGCAGGCGCTCAATGGGCTGATTGCGCTCTCGGTTTACCGGCTGGCGAAGGGCTGGTGGGGGGATTGGAAGCGGGCCGCTCTTGCCGCGCTGCTGGTGGCGTTTGCCTTTCAAATGCCGGCCTATTATGTCACCTGGGGGCGCTACACGCTTTCCGCCGGTCTGGTACTGCTGCCGCTGGCCATGCTGGCGGTTGAACGGGTTGCCCGCCCGTCTTCGCGAAATGCCGAGCGGATACATGTGGTGCTGCTCACTGCCGGGGTTGCCCTGACTCACCTGACTGCTCTGCTGCTGCTGGCTTTTTGGGTGGCGCTGGTGCTGGCTGAAGGGCTGCTCCGCCGCTGGCGGGGCAGGCCGACTTCTGCGGATGCCCCTGACCGGCGCAGCGCGTTGACCGCCGCCCTGAGCGCCGCCGGGGGTGTGCTGCTGGCTGCGCCGTGGTTGTGGCGCATCTGGAGGCAATTTGGAGCGAGCGCCAGCGTTTGGCTGGTTTCGCCGCTGGATGGCGGGCAGGCAGAATACTGGAACTATATCCTCTATCTCTTAGGACCGCGCTACAGTCACATTTTGTTCGCCGCCGCCGGGCTGGGGTTGGTGTGGACGCTGATTCAGGGCGGGGCGCGGCGGCTGGCAGCCTGGGGGTTGGTGATTGCCCTGCTGATGCTGCCCTGGGGGCTGCGCTTGAACCCAATCCGCCCGGATCACATGGCGATTGTGCTCTTTTTGCCGGCGGCCCTGCTGCTGGCGAACGGGCTGGTTGGGTTGGGGGAGCATGTTGAGCGCGTTCCATGGCGTTTTGCGCGGCTGGCCGGGCAGGGGGTGCTTCTTGCGGCGGCCCTGAGCATGATCGGATGGGGTGGGTGGCAGAGCCGCTCGGTCATCAATCCTGAAACCGTTTTTGTTAGCCGCGCAGATCTGCAGGCTTTCGACTGGATCCGCCAGAATACGCCCCCAGATGCGCGTTTTTTAATCAATACCACCCAGTGGATGACGGGTGTCTTTCGCGGGGTGGATGGCGGTTACTGGCTGCCGCTGATCACCGGACGGCAAACCCTTCTGCCACCGGCGTTATATACCCTGGGGAAAGCCGGGGAAGTTCAGCGCATCAACGATTGGGCAGAGCGCGCCAGCCGCCTTTCTGCCTGTGATGAGGCGTTCCGGTCGTTGGTGCAGGAAAGCGGGGCGGCGTATGTCTATCTCCGCGAAGGGCGCGGCAGTTTACAGCCCAACGCTTTGTTGAACTGTGCGGATGTCGTGTTGATTTACCGGCGGGGCGGCGTGTTCATTTTTGAAATTAAGCCTCAATTATCGCGAAGCAATATGTTCAATTGAGATAGACCGCCTAAAATAACCAGCGTTTCGCCGGCCTGAATGCGCCTTTCGGCCGAAGGGTGCATATCCTGCTGAAGGCTGTCTTTTATCATCACGACACTGACATCATAATTTTTTTCAACCTCTCCAACGGATATACCGGCAAGGTGTGAGCCGGATTTGACTTGCAGGCGCGCGAGGCTGAGCGATTGCCCTTCAATATTAATGGGATTGGTGATGTCGGTACCGGCCGCTGCTGCGGCAAACGCCGGCGCAGCCATGGCGGTAGCGCTCATCGCAATGAAGCCGAATTGCGCCTGCAGCGCGTCAGCGAAATCGTCGTCAAAAATACGGATAATCACTTTAACATCAGGATTCAGGCTGCGGGCTTTGAGGGCTATTTTCAGGTTCAAGGCATCATTTTGCGAACAAAGCACAATGGCGCGGGCTTTGGCAATGCCAGCGGCCTCCAGTGCTGTTGGACGCGAAGCATCATCCTGAATGACCGGAATGCCCATTTTTTGGGTCGTGTTGACCAGATCGGCGGCGGGGTCAAGTTCAATGACGACCACGGCTTCATCCAGAAAATGCAGTTTCTCGACCACCCGATAACCCAAATGTCCCAATCCAACCAGAATGATATGATTGGAAAAAGTTGAAGCAATTGCCATTTCCCACTCCTTACTGCGCGCGCGGCGGTTAAAAAGCATGATGCCAAAATCTGCCAGCCCCTGTGCCAGCGTCAACAAGCCGATTACTGGCATGAAGAAATAAAATACTTGTAAGATGGGATGATGAGGAAATTCTCCGGCTGGCTGCAGGAATGCAATGGTCAGCATCAGATACACTGCAGCAACGAAACCATCCACCGGTTCGCCAAAGCGCATTGCCAGCTGCTGATAAAGTGCACCTGCCCCTAACAAAGCAGCGGCAAAAACCAGCAGGGGCAGACGAAATTGACGCAACAACACCAGTGTATCTCGCCAGGAAGCCTGCCAGCGACGAAAAAGGGATTGATTAAAATGGCGGCGGGTCGCTTTCATGACCATTCCATCTTGCATTAAGTGACTCCACGACCTTCAGGGAGGGGATTAATCCTCCTCTGGTAGGAAGTATATCCGATTCTTTCGATTTACAATTTTGGACAGGGTGAGGATTCTGGCTATTGGGAGGGATCTTGTATGAATACACAAAACTGGGAAGAACTGGTCAAAGAGCATTTGGAATTCCTGTGTGTGAAAACAGGCGGGCGGAGTGTAGGCAGCCGGGGCAATCGCCAGGCGGCGGAATATATTCAAAGCGTCTTTTCGGCCAGCGGCTGGCAGGTACATTCTCCGCAGTTTGACTGCCTGGACTGGAAGGAGGAGGGTTGTCATCTGCGCACAGGTGGAAGGGTATATGAAGCAAAAGTCAGTCCTTACAGCCGGGGCGGTAAGTGGAATGCCCCGCTGGTCTGCGTGGGCAGCCCAGCCGAACTGGAAAGAGAATCACTGAGGGGGAAGGTGGTATTGCTGCACGGTGATTTGACACGCGAACAATGGACGCCAAAAAATTTCCCCTTTTATCAAAATGAACTGCATCAAAACTGGATTCGTCTGCTGGAGCAAAAGATGCCGCTGGCAATCATTGCGGCTACCGGTCGTGATCCACAAATGGCGGGCGGAGTTTACCCCTTTCCGCTGATTGAGGATGGCGATTTCGACATTCCATCAGTCTACCTGACCGAAGAAGCCGGAAAAGAATTGGCTGAACACGCAGGTCAAAGTGTTGAACTGGAAATTCGCGCCGAACGGTTGACGGCGCAGGGTTGCAATGTCTGTGCGGTGTTGCCCGGTAAAAGCCCCAGGCGGGTGGTTTGTTTTGCCCATTTTGATGCAAAATTAGGGACGCCTGGCGCATTGGATAATGCCAGTGGTGTGGCAATCTTACTGCTGCTGGCAAAAATGCTTGGCGGCCATGAGTTGAATTGGACGATTGAGTTAACCGCCCTCAATGGTGAAGATGATTACGCCAATCCCGGCGAGGTGGTGTGGATAAGGGAAAATCAAGGCCGGTTTGCGGAAATTGTGTTGGGGATTAATTTTGACCTGGTTGGCTATCGTCAAGGGCGCACAGCATTTTCTTTGTATCAACTTCCACCAGAATTCGAAGAGTTTGTCCGCCGACGCTTTTTGTCCTTTGAAGGGTTGATCGAAGGAGAGGCATGGTTTCAGAGCGACCACAGCCTGTTTTTGATGAATGGCGTACCAACGCTGGCTTTCACTGCTGAAAAAATGACGGACCTGATGCAGCACGTCATTCATACTGCCAAAGACACGCCCGACATTGTCGCCATTGAGCGGGTTGTTGAAACCGCATTGGCGGTTTCGGACTTGATAAAGGCGAATTCCAGTGATTAAGTCATCTTGAAGCCGAAAGAAATTTCAAAAATTAGACATCAGCATTGATTAATTGCGAAAAGAAAGTAAAATAGGGGAGTAGTTTTCTTCTGTTCGTTCGTCCTTTTTTCTTGTGAAATTTACCACCAGCATTCCCGTTTGTGATATACTCACAAACGGGTAATTGGACTATATTTGTGCGAATTGAAAGGCCCATCATGTTCGAAGACTACCTTCCCCTGCTGGTCATCCTTGCACTCGCCGTTCTGATTGGTTTCATCGTTATTTTGTTGGGGGTTTTGTTTGGGCCGCGCCGCCCCACCCCGCGTAAAATGGCACCCTATGAATCGGGCATGGTGCCGTACGGCCCCGGACGGCGGCGCATGTCAATTCGTTATTACTTAATCGCGGTTCTTTTCATCCTTTTTGATATTGAAGTGGTGTTTGTAGTATCCTGGGCGGTGGTTTTGCGTCAATTAGGGACGCTGGGACTGTTCGGGATGCTGGTGTTTCTGGTCGTTTTAGAGGTAGCGCATTTGTACGCGTGGAAGAAAGGAGCATTGGAATGGGACTAGAGCAGAAAACCGGCAATTTAGGGGTTGTAACGACTTCGCTGGAACAGGTGGTCAACTGGGCGCGCACCAACTCGATGTGGCCGATGCTGTTTGGTCTGGCGTGCTGCGCCATTGAGATGATGGCCGCTCAGGCGCCGGCTTACGACATGAGCCGTTTTGGCATGGAGTTGATGCGTGCCAGCCCGCGCCAATCGGATTTGATGATTGTCGCCGGGCGGGTGAGCCGCAAGATGGCGCCTGTTTTACGTCAACTGTATGACCAGATGCCCGACCCCAAATGGGTGATTGCCATGGGCGATTGCGCCTCGTGCGGTGGGGTGTTCAACAATTATGCCATTGTGCAGGGCGTGGATGAAGTGGTTCCGGTGGACGTGTATGTGGCGGGTTGTCCGCCGCGCCCGGAAGGGTTGATTCACGGTGTGATGACCCTGCACGAAAAAGTCAAACGCGAAAAGCTGAAAGACTGGTCATAATTGCTTTACCTGTAGGGAGCAACCTGGTCTATCTCCATATTATGTGATTTTTGGAACAAGCAGGATGGAGTAACGGATGAGCGAACATCTCGAAAAAGTGGTACAGGATTTTCAGGAGCGGTTTAGCGCCAATTCGCACCGCTATGCCGGTGAAACCACCCTGATCCTCAGCCGCGAACATCTTCTGGAAGCCGTGCAGTCCCTGCGGGATGAGTACGGCTTCGATGTACTCATTGATGCCACCGCAGTGGATTACTGGCCTGAACAAGCCCCGCGCTTTCATGTGGTCTATCAGTTTTATTCGATGACCCACAATCTCCTCTTACGGCTGCGTGTGCCGCTGGATGGAAACGCCCCGCACATTGATACCATCGAAGGCATTTTTCCCAACGCCAACTGGAAGGAACGCGAAATCTGGGACATGTTCGGGATCACTTTCGACGGGCATTCTGACCCGCGCCGAATTCTGATGCCGTACGACTGGCAGGGGCACCCGCTGCGCAAGGATTATCCGCTCGGCTATGAGGAGCCGCAGTTCTCGTTCAACTATGAAGAAATTGACCGGCGCAAGCCGTATGCAAAGGAATGAGGCGGAGGCAGCCATGACCGAATTACGCCCTGTAACGGTAGATGAACTGCGACATCTGGTCAGCGAGCGCGCCCTGGCCGGTGAAACCATGCTGCTCAACATGGGACCGCAGCACCCCAGTACGCACGGCGTGCTGCGCCTGCTGCTGGAGCTGGATGGTGAGATTGTGGTTAACTGCATTCCCGACATCGGCTTTTTGCACACCGGCATCGAGAAGAACATGGAGGCCAAGACCTACCAGCAAGCTGAGGTGATGACCGACCGGATTGATTACATGAACAACATGGGCAACAACCTGACCTACTGTCTGGCGGTTGAAAAACTGGTCGGGTTGGATGTGCCGCCGCGCGCTCAGGCACTGCGCGTCATTCTGGCGGAGCTGCAGCGCATTTCCTCGCACCTGCTCTGGCTGGGGACCAGCTCGCTGGACCTGGCGGCTATGTCCGTATTCCTGTACTGCATGCGTGAACGCGAGCTGATTCTGGATGTGTTTGAGATGGTCTCCGGTCAGCGCATGATGACCACCTACATCCGCCCCGGCGGGGTATGGCGGGATGTGCCGGTGGAATTTGAGGCCGCCGTGCGTCACATTGTGAATATCATGCCGGCGCGCATTGACGAGTACGAATCCATGCTGACCACCAACATGCTCTTCCTGGAGCGCACGCAGGGTATCGGTGTGATTTCTACGGAGGACTGCAAGCGCTGGGGGTTGAGCGGGCCGGTCATCCGTGCCACCGGCTTGCCCTATGACCTGCGTAAGGTGCGCCCCTACAGCGGTTACGAGCAGTACGATTTTGAAATCCCCACGGCTACAACCGGTGATGTGTACGGGCGCTATCTGGTGCGCGTCGAGGAAATGCGCCAGTCCGTGCGCATCATCCGGCAGGCGCTGGACCGGCTGCCCTACGGGCCGGTGCGCAGCAATAACCGCAAATTTGTGCCGCCGCCGCGCTCGGAGCTGGGGGTGAGCATGGAAGCGTTGATCCACCACTTCAAATTGTGGACGGAGGGCTTCCCGGCTCCGAAAGAGTATGTGTATGTCGCCACCGAAGGCCCGCGCGGTGAACTGGGTGTTTATCTGGAAGGGGATGGCGGACCGAAGCCCTACCGCGTTCATTACAATACCCCTTCTTTTGCCAATTTACAAGCCATGCCGATTCTCACCCGCAATCACTTCATCGCCGACCTGGTGGGAATCATCGGCAGTGTTGATATTGTTTTGGGAGATGCTGACCGTTGAACGCATTATTAGCCCAATACCCACAGGAAGTTGAGCGCATTCTGGCCAAATATCCCGCCGACCGCAAACGCTCGGCGGTGATGCCGTTGTTGTACCTTGCCCAGCGGGCGGAAGGTTACATTCGCGCGCAGGATTTACGCGATATTGCTGAAATTTGCGAGATTTCGATCACCGATGTGGCTTCCATCGTTGGTTTTTATACCCTTTACTATGATCAACCACTGGGACGTTACCACATTCAGGTGTGTACCGACCTGCCGTGTGCCCTGCGCGGTGCTGAGGATTTTCTGCACCAGTTGAGCGAAAAACTGGGCATTGGGGTTGGTGAAACTACGCCGGATGGGCTTTTCCATCTGGAAGAGGTCAAGTGCATCGGCGCCTGTCACCGTGCGCCGGTCTTTCAGGTGCAGGGGGACGGCGAAATCGTCTTCCACGAAAATCAGACGGTGGAAACGGCGCTGGCGGTCATTGATGCGCTGCGCGAGCAAGCCAGAGCAGCGAAAGGAGAAGAGGCATGAGTCAGCACATTCTCCTGCGCCATCGCGATATTCCCAACCTTGACCGGCTGGAAGTGTACCGGAAGCACGGCGGCTTTGAGGCTTTCCGCAAGGCGGTTACTTCGCTGCAGCCGGCTGAGGTGATTCAAATTGTCAAAGATTCCGGTTTGCGCGGACGCGGCGGGGCGGGTTTTCCCACCGGCTTGAAGTGGTCGTTCTGCCCCAACACCATCTGGCCGCATTATGTGGTCGCCAATGCGGATGAATCGGAACCGGGCACGTTTAAAGACCGCGAGATCATGGAAAGCAACCCGTTCCAGTTTTTGGAAGGGCTTATGATTGCCGCCTTTGCCATTCAGGCCAACGCGGCCTACATCTACCTGCGCGGTGAATACTGGCAGATTGGCAAGCTGCTCGATCAAAAGATTGCCGAACTGGAAGCCGCCGGTCTGCTGGGGGATCACCTGTTCGGCAGCAGCTACAGCCTGCGCCTCTACACCCATATGGGCGCGGGGGCGTATATCTGCGGCGAAGAAACCGCGCTGCTCGAATCGCTGGAGGGCAAACTGGGACAGCCGCGCCTGCGCCCGCCCTTCCCGGCGGTGGCCGGTTTGTACGCCCGCCCAACGGTAATCAACAATGTGGAAACGCTGGCCAACGTCCCGCCCATCATCCAGAACGGGGCGGCCTGGTACCGCGACTTTGGCACGGATAAGAGCCCGGGGGTTAAGGTATTCAGCCTCTCGGGGCATGTCAACCGCCCGGGGAATTACGAGCTGCCGCTGGGTACCACCTTCCGCGAATTGATTTACAACTACGGCGGGGGCATTCCAGAAGGACGCAATATCAAGGCGATCATGTCGGCCGGGGCATCCTCCTCGCTGATCATCGCCGATGAAAAAGCCCTGGATACCCCGATGGATTACGAATCGCTGGTGGGGCTGGGGGCTTCGCTCGGTTCGGCTTCGGTGATTGTGCTGGATGAAACCGTCAACATGGCCTGGCTGGCGCACAAAACCACCCATTTCTTCAAGCACGAATCCTGCGGCAAGTGCACCCCCTGCCGGGAAGGTACGTACTGGATGACCCACATCCTTGAACGGATTGTGGATGGCAAGGCGGTTGAAGCGGATGTGGAACTGCTGCAGGCGGTTGCCAGTCAGATGCAGGGCAAATGCTTGTGCGCGCTGGGCGAATTTTCCATTTTACCGGTGTTGTCCTCGCTCCAAAAATTCCGCGCGGACTACCTGCAAAAGGTCGCTGCGCCGTCCCTCGAGGTTGAATCATGACCAAACTGGTTACGCTGACAATTGACGATCAACAGGTGAGCGTGCCGGCCGGCACGCTGGTGGTGGACGCTGCCAAACAAATTGGAAACGATATCCCGGTTTTCTGCTACCACCCCAAGATGGAGCCGGTCGGCATGTGCCGCATGTGTCTGGTGGAAATCGGTCGCCCGATGGTGGATCGCGGTACGGGTGAAGTGCTGCTGGATGAAAACGGCAAGCCGCGCCTTCAATTCGGTCCCAAGCTGGAAACCGCCTGTACCACGCCCGTATCCGAGGGGATGGTGGTGCGCACCCAAACGCAGGTGGTGGCGGATGCGCGCCGTGAAGTGCTGGAATTTATTCTCACTTCCCACCCGCTCGACTGCCCGATTTGCGACAAGGGCGGCGAGTGCCCGCTCCAAAACCTGACGATGGGTTATGGGCCGGGGCAGTCGCGCTTTCTCTACGATGACAAGATTCACCTTGCCAAGCATGTCCCGCTGGGCGAATTGATTTACCTTGACCGCGAGCGCTGTATTCAATGCGCGCGCTGTGTGCGCTTTCAGGATGTGATTGCCGATGACCCGGTGATTGGCTTTTACAACCGCGGGCGGCGGCTGGAGATTGTATCCTTCTCCGAGCCGGGCTTTGACTCGATTTTCTCCGGCAATACCACCGATATTTGCCCGGTCGGCGCGTTGACCAGTGCGGACTTCCGCTTTGGCGCCCGCCCGTGGGAATTGAAGCAGTCGGCTTCCATTTGCACCCACTGCCCGGTGGGCTGTAACCTGACCTTCAACACCCGCCGCGAGGCGCGCGCTGGCGGCAATCCGGTCATCAAGCGTGTCATGCCGCGCCAGAACGAGCAGGTCAATGAAATCTGGATTTGCGACAAAGGGCGATTTGCCTATCATTACACCGAAAGCCCGCAGCGCCTGACCCATCCGCTGGTGCGGCGCGGGGAGGGGTTTGAAGAAATCTCATGGGAGGATGCTTTCCGGCTGGCTGCCGAGAAAATCGGCGCCAGCCAGCGTTTGCTGACCCTGGCCGGCGGGCGGCTTTCCAATGAAGACCTGTTCAACCTGCGCGAACTGACGCTGGCGAAAAACGGTCAAACCGTGCTTTACAGTGACATGGCGGGCGGCGACCTGACCGCCAGTTTTGGGCTGGCGCCCGGCAGTAATTTTGGCAGCATGGGCAAAGAAACCGCTATTCTGGTGGTGGCCTGCGACCTGCACGAGGAAGCTCCCCTGTGGTGGCTGCGCATCAAGGCGGCTGCTCAACGCGGCGCGCGCCTGATTGTGTTGAACCCCCGTCTGACCCGGCTGGATAAATTTGCTGCGCACAGCCTGAGATATGCCTATGGCGAAGAAAGTACTGCCCTGTCGGCTTTCCTGCCGGCTGCGGATGGGCCGGAAACCTACCGGGCTGCTGTGGCCGATTTTCAGAGCGCTGAAAACGTGGTGATTCTGTACGGCAGTGAAGGTATTGGACTGACCCAATCCCAGCGTTTGGCGCACACTGCGGCGGCTGTTCTGGCGGGGCGCGGCAAAGCAGGACAGGTCAACAACGGGCTGGTAGCCGTCTGGCAGCGCGCCAACGATCAGGGAGCGTGGGACGCCGGTTTCCGTCCGCTGGAGGATCTGCCGGCTGCCCTGCGTAAGGCCGAAGTTGCCCTGATTGCCGCGGCCGACCCGGCGGGTGATGACCCGATGCTGGCTCAGGCACTGGAGGAAACCGGCTTTGTCATCGTGCAGGAGTTGTTCATGAGCGAAACCGCGCGGCGTGCCGATCTGGTGCTGCCGGTACAGGCATTCACCGAGCGGGAAGGTAGCTTCACCTCCGGCGAACGGCGCGTTCAGCGGTTTTACCCGGCTTTGCCGCCCCGCCCGCAAACCCGTGCAGATTTTGTCGTCACGGCGGGCATTGCTAAGGCACTTGGGCTGGATTTGGAAGGGCGGGCTGCTTCGCTGGTCTTCCTGCGGCTGGCGAAAACACTGCCGGCCTATGCCGGCCTGACCTACACGCAACTGGCAGAGGTGACCCCACAGTACCCGATTATTGGACGGTCGGATCTGTACTACGGCGGTACGGCTTACGATAATCATCAGGGTTTGGGTGTTCAGCTGCCGTTGCTGCCTGCCGCTCAGCCGGTTGTGGCTGCGGGGGCACAAACCGCCGCGCCCGCCGCGGCAGGGGAGGGAGAAATCCTGCTTGCGCCGGTGACGCGCCTGTATGACCGCGGCAGCACCGTGCTGCCTTCGACGCTGCTGCATCAACGGCTGGCGGGCAAGAGCATCCGCCTGAATCCGCAGACGGCTGCCGGCTTTGGCCTGAACGCGGGCCAGACCGTGCGGCTCAGCCGGGACGGATGGAGCGTTGAAGCCCGGGTAGAACTGGATGAGCAGCTGCCGCTGGGGGTCGGCCTGGCGGTGCGCAGTACCGGCATTCCGCTGGCCAGCGCGGCAGCGGTACGTTTAGACCGCCTGACGGTGGCATCCGCGGATTGAAAGGAGCATTCATGATTACAGCGGCGCAATTCTGGGAATGGGTTATCAAATCGCTGATCCTGATTCTGGTGCTGACCGGTGGGTTTGCCTATGTTACCCTGTATGAGCGCAAAGTGCTGGCGCGCATTCAGGCGCGGGTTGGGCCGAACCGTGCCGGCCCGTTCGGCCTGCTCCAGCCGGTGGCAGACGGCATCAAGTTGATTTTCAAAGAGGAATTGACCCCAGCCGGGGCCGATAAGCTGCTCTTCACGCTGGCGCCGGTCATTACGGTCATCCCGGCGCTGGTGGTGACGGCGGTCATTCCGTGGGGAGAAACGATCACCCTGTTCGGCAAGACTTACACGCTCTACCTGACGGATGTCAATGTCGCCATCCTGTATATCATGGCGGTCACTTCCATCTCGGTGTACGGTATTACACTGGCAGGCTGGTCATCCAATAACAAATATGCCACGCTGGGCGGGCTGCGGGCTACCGCGCAGATGATCAGTTATGAGCTGGCGCTGGGACTTTCGTTTGTCGGGCCGATTTTACTGACCGGCTCGATGAGTATGCTGGAAATTGTGCGCGCCCAGCAGGGGTTGTGGTTCATTTTCCTGCAGCCGGCCGGATTTGTGCTGTTTCTGGCGGCTTCGCTGGCCGAGGTCAACCGCGCCCCGTTTGATATGCCGGAAGCCGAGCAGGAATTGACGGCCGGCTATCATGCCGAATATTCCGGCATGAAGTTTGCCCTGTTCTTCATGGCCGAATACATCAAGATGATTGCGGTTTCGATGATTGGGGCAACCCTGTTTTTGGGTGGTTATCTTTCGCCGCTGGCAATGTTGAGCGGTCTGCCGGTCATTGGCTGGCTGTTTGCGTCCGGGCCGCACTGGTTATTCTTAAAGGTGGTTGTGTGGCTGTTCTTCATGATTTGGGTGCGGGCAACCCTGCCGCGCATCCGTTATGACCGTTTGATGCAGTTGGGCTGGAAGATCATGTTCCCGCTGGGTTTGGTGAATGTGATTGTCACAGCAGCTGTGGTTGTGCTTGCAGGAGGTTAGAGGTATGTTAAAAGGGTTATTGACCACGCTTCGCGAGATGTTTCAGGAACCGGTGACCATCCAGTACCCGGAGGTCAAACGGCCGGTACGCACCCGCTTTAAGGGGCGGCATGTGCTCAAACGCTACGAAAACGGGCTGGAAAAGTGCATTGGCTGTTCGTTGTGCGCGGCGGCCTGCCCCGCCGATGCCATTTTTGTCGAATCGGCAGAAAATACCGATGAAGAACGTTACTCGCCCGGTGAACGCTATGCCAGCACCTACGAAATCAACATGCTGCGCTGCATTTTTTGTGGGTTCTGCGAGGATGCCTGCCCAACCGAGGCGATTGTGCTGGGCGACAATTACGAACTGTCTTTCACCGACCGAAATCAGTCTATTTACACCAAAGATATGCTGTTAGAGCCGGTGCCGCCGGGCGGCCAGCCTACCCCGCAAAAGACCGAACCGGGCAAGTACACCCGTTCGGTGCCGGTGATGCAGGACCCACAGGATTAAAGGAGGTAAACCAAGCGAATGGATATTGGCATCCTGCTGGTGTATGGAATACTCGGTTTGACGGTCATTGTATCGGCGGTTGGGCTGATCATCAGCCGCAACGCGCTTTATTCGGCGCTCTTTCTGGTAGTCAATTTCGTTGCGGTGGGTTTGCTGTATCTGGCGCTGGGGGCGCCGTTCATAGCCTTTGCGCAGGTGACGGTTTATGCCGGCTCGATTATGGTGCTGTTTATTTTTGTGATCATGCTGCTGGGCGCTGAAAACCTGCCGCTGACCGAGCCACTGCGCGGGCAGCGCGTGCTGGGCATTTTACTGGTGGTCATCTTTCTGGCAGAGATTGTGCTTTACTATTTGCTGCGCACCACGCCGTTGCAATCCATCCCGCTCATCCCGCAAACTTTTGCCAGTCCGGCAGAGATAGGTATGCTGCTCTTCAACCGCTACCTTCTGCCGTTTGAAGTGACGGCCTTCATCCTGCTGGCGGCTACTGTCGGTGCAATATTGCTTTCCAAGCATGAAGGACCCACCCGACCAAAACCGGGAATTCAAAAACCTGAAACACCCGTGGAGGGCTGAGCCATGCCAATGAGTTATTATCTGATTCTTTCCGCGGCGATGTTTGCCATTGGAGCGCTGGGTGTGGTTTTACGGCGCAACCCGCTGGTGGTGTTCATGTCGCTGGAATTGATGTTCAATGCTGCAAACCTGGTTTTTGTGGCTTTTTCGGCGTATCACCAAATTCTGGATGGGGATTTGTTTGTCTTTTTTGTGATGACCACGGCTGCAGCGGAGGTTGCCGTCGGGCTGGCCCTGATGGTCGCCATCTTCCGCGCCAAACGCACCATTGATCTGGATGAGATGAGCACGCTCAAAGGGTGAGGGGGGTGTCCATTTGACTTTTCAATTTTGCAATTTACCGCCGGTGAGGCTTTCATTCTGGGAATGGGAGAAGACTGAATGAACTTTGAAACGGTATTACCACTTGCGCCGTGGGTCGTTTTCTTCCCTGTGCTGGGTATTTTCCTCAACTTACTGTTTGGAAAAAGACTGGGAGAAAAGGGCATCGGCGTTATTGCCAGTCTGGCGGCCGCTTTGTCGTTTGGGGTGGCGGCGCTGCTGGCGCTTGGGCTGGCGGGACATCCGGAGGGGGGTACTTATCCATTCCTGCGCTGGCTGGCGGTGGGAGATTTCACCGCCGACTGGAACTTTCGGGTGGATACCCTTTCGGTGACGATGATGCTGGTAGTTGCCGGAGTGGGTACCCTGATTCACATTTACTCCATCGGTTACATGCACGCCGATGTGCGCCACAACGGTGACCCCGGCCGCTTCCGCCGCTTCTTTGTGTTCCTCAACCTGTTTGTGGCGGCGATGATGATTCTGGTCAGCGCCGATAACTTCCTGATGCTGTTTGTCGGCTGGGAAGGAGTTGGGCTGTGTTCATACCTGCTGATCGGCTTCTGGTTCGAGAAAGGCGCGGGCGGCATTGCCAACGCCCAGGCGGCCAAAAAAGCCTTTGTGGTCAACCGCATTGGCGATTTCGGTTTGTTGATCGCTATTTTCCTGATCTTCTACAATTTTGGCAGTCTGGATTTTGATACGGTTTTTGCGCAGGCGCCGCAGGTAGCCACAGTTTTGCCGGGAGTCATTCTGGCGATTACCCTGTTCATGCTGCTGGGCGTGACCGGTAAATCGGCACAGCTGCCGTTGTATGTGTGGTTGCCGGATGCCATGGCCGGCCCAACCCCCGTTTCGGCGTTGATTCATGCTGCAACCATGGTGACTGCGGGTGTGTATCTGGTGGCGCGCTCGCAGGCGCTCTACCAGCAGGTGGCCCTGGCGCAGGACGTGGTCATGTGGGTGGGGGCTGCCACAGCCTTTTTTGCGGCGACCATTGCGGTAGGCCAGTATGACATCAAGAAAGTTCTGGCCTATTCGACCATCAGCCAGTTGGGTTTCATGGTCACGGCGGTGGGCATGGGGGCGGCGGTTGCCGGAATGTTTCATCTGGTCACCCATGCCTTCTTCAAGGCGTTGCTGTTTTTGGGGGCCGGTTCGGTCATTCTGGGCATGGAGCATGGGCATGAACGTGCTGCTGCGCACGGCAGCCATGCGGAGGGTCATCATACCACCTTTGACCCGCAGGACATGCGCAACATGGGCGGTCTGCGTCAGAAAATGCCGGTAACTTTTTGGGTCTATTTGATCGGCGCTCTTGCGTTGGCAGGGATTGCCCCGCTTTCCGGTTTCTTTTCAAAGGATGAAATTCTGGCAGATGCCAGTTTGCATCATCCGCCGGTCTATTTTGTGTTGACCGCAGCCGCTTTCCTGACGGCGTTCTATGTCGCCCGCCAGCTGGCGATGGTCTTTTTCGGCAAACCGCGCAGCGAAGCCGCCGCGGGCGCAAAGGAAAGCCCCGCAGTGGTTACCGTACCGCTGATCATCCTGGCGGGGCTGGCTGCTGCGGGCGGATTGCTCAACTTCCCCACCACCCACTGGCTGGAAAAGTGGCTGGAACACAGTCTGTATGGGGTTGAGCCGGCCAAGTTCATCCTTTCGGTGGCGCTGATTTCGCTGGCGGTGGCGCTTGGCGGGCTGCTGGTTGGCTGGCTGATTTACGGGCGCAAACCGCTGGAAGATGCCCGCCAAGCCGACCCGCTTGCCAGACCGCTCAACGGGCTGTTTTTGGCGCTGGAAAACAAGTGGTGGGTGGATGAGCTGTATCAGGCGCTGGTTGTCAAACCCTATTTGCGGCTGGCGCAGTTTCTGGCTCAACCGGTGGATCAGGGCGTGATTGACGGTCTGGTCAATGGGGTGGGTAACCTGATGCGTGCCACGGCCCAGTCGTGGCGGCGTGTCCAAAACGGCTTTGTGCGCTCGTATGCTTTGACCATCCTGCTGGGTGTGGTGCTGGTGGTCACCTACCTGGTGCTGCGCTGAGGCCGTCATCCTGTGGATTGAGGAGTTCTCATGATTTTTGGACTTAATCCGCTTCTTCTGGTCACTTTCTTGCCGCTGGCAGGGTTTTTGATCATCCTGTTCCTCAAAGCGGAACAAAAAAATGCCATCCGCTGGACGGCACTGCTGACCTCGCTGGCGACTTTTGGGGTTTCGCTGGCGATGCTGGCTTTGTTTGACCCTTCCAAAGCCGACCTGCAACTGGTGCAGCGTACCTCGTGGCTGCGGGTTGGCGGCATCTCGATTGATTTTTATCTGGGGGTGGATGGGCTGAGCATTCTGCTGGTTTTGCTGACCACTTTCCTGACCCCGATTGCCATCCTTTCAACCTGGTCAGCCGTAGAGGAACGCGTCAAGGGTTTTATGGCCTTCTTCCTGCTGCTGGAAACCGGCATGATTGGCGTTTTTCTGGCGCTGGATCTGGTGCTTTTCTACA
This sequence comes from Bellilinea sp., assembly GCF_053501535.1. NCBI lineage: Bacteria > Bacillati > Chloroflexota > Anaerolineae > Anaerolineales > Anaerolineaceae > Bellilinea > Bellilinea sp. The sequence continues at coordinate 17,798 of NZ_JBRCOK010000067.1, forward strand.
TCTTTTGGGAATTTACGCTGGTGCCGATGTACTTCCTGATTGGGGTGTGGGGTGGCGAGCGGCGGGTTTATGCTGCGGTCAAGTTCTTCCTCTTCACCATGTTTGGTTCGCTGCTGATGTTGCTGGCAATTCTGGTGATGGGGCTGCAGGTGGGCAGTTTTGCATGGAACGATTTGCTGGCTCAGCGGCAGTTGTTTGCCCAAACCCAGTTATGGCTGTTTCTGGCTTTTGCACTGGCTTTTGCCATCAAGGTGCCCATGTTCCCGCTGCATACCTGGCTGCCGGATGCGCATGTGGAAGCCCCCACGGCAGGTTCGGTCATTCTGGCGGGGGTGCTGCTGAAGATGGGCGGTTACGGCTTCCTGCGCTTTAATCTCCCGCTTTTCCCGGAAGCCAGCCTGCAAGCCGCGCCCTACATGGCGGCGCTGGCGGTGATCGGCATCCTGTATGGTGCGGCAGTTTCGCTGATGCAGAAAGATGTCAAGAAGCTGGTGGCTTACTCGTCGGTCAGCCATTTGGGTTTTGTGATGCTGGGCATTTTTGCGCTCACCCAGCAGGGGTTGGCAGGCGGCGTGCTGCAAATGATCAACCATGGGTTGAGCACCGGGGCATTGTTCTTGATTGTGGGCATGCTGTATGAACGGCGTCACACCCGCGAGATGAGTGCCTATGGCGGCATCTGGAAGGTCATGCCGATTTTGGGGGCATTGACGCTGATTGTCATGCTTTCTTCGGCCGGTTTGCCGGGCCTGAACGGTTTTGTGGGTGAGTTCACCATTTTGCTGGGGGCGTTCGGTTCGCAGGTGTTGAACAGCCCCTACTTTGCCGGCGCGGGGACGATTGGGGTGATTCTGGCGGCAGTCTATTTGCTGGTGATGTTTGAACGGGTCTTTCTGGGCCCGGTGCGGGTGGAAGCCAATCTCTCGCTGAAAGATTTGAATGCCCGCGAGGTGATTACCTTGCTGCCCCTGCTGGTGTTGATTTTCTGGATCGGCCTGTACCCGGCTCCGTTTTTCAACCTGATCAACCCCAGCGTGGAACGGCTGGTTTCACTGGTGCAGGGTGCCGCAATGCTGGCCATTCATTAGGAGCGATGCGATGAACCTGAGCGATTTCATTCTCACACTTCCGATAATCACATTGCTGGTTTGGGCGCTGCTCCTGCTGGTGGTGGACTTGTGGGTGCCCAAGGGGCGCAAAGGCATTGTTGCCGCATTGGCAGCGCTGGGCCTGGCGGTAACCATTGGGGTCACGCTGGCGCAGGCCGGCGGCAGTGGGCTGGCGTTTCAGAATATGATCATCGTGGATGGCTTTGCCGTCTATTTGAACGTGTTGTATCTGGTCAGCGGGCTGGTGGTGGTTGCGCTCTCTCACGACTACCTCAAACGCATGAATCTGGAACGGGGAGAGTTCTACCCGCTGATGTTCTTTTCGATTGCCGGCATGATGCTGGTGACCCAGGCTTATAACCTGATTGTCGTGTTTCTGGCGCTGGAATTTCTCTCCATTCCGTTGTATGTGCTGGCGGGACTGGCGCGCGAACGGCAGGAATCGGAAGAGTCTTCCTTGAAGTATTTCTTGCTTGGGACGTTTTCTTCGGCATTTGTGTTGTATGGAATTGCGCTCATTTTTGGGGCAACGGCAACCACCAGCCTGATGCTGATTGTCGAGCGAGTGGGGCAAGGGGCGGTCAATTTGCCGCTATTCCTTGCTGGCGCAGCCTTGATTTTGGTGGGTTTTGCCTTCAAACTGGCGGCGGTGCCCTTCCATGAGTGGGCGCCGGATGTCTATCAGGGCGCACCAACGCCGGTTTCCAGCTTTATGGCCGTGGCAGTCAAGGCGGCCGGCGTTGCAGTACTGCTGCGGGTCTTTCTGACCGCCTTCCCCACCCTGGCAGCAGAAATGGCGCCGCTTGGCTGGGGGATTGCAGCGCTGACCATGCTGATCGGGAACATTCTTGCCATCGCCCAGACCAACCTGAAACGTCTGCTGGCCTATTCCAGCATTTCGCACGGTGGTTATTTGCTGATGGCATTTGTGGCCTATGGCAACCCGCAGGTGGCGGGTCAGGCAGTGGCGGCCATGCTGTTCTACCTGCTGGCATACACGCTGACAACTTTTGGCGCATGGGCGGTGGTCATTTCAGTTGAACGGGCGGATTATCAGGGTTTGGAGCTGGAAGATTACGCCGGTTTGGGGCTGAAGTACCCCTGGCTGGGTGTAGCCATGCTGGTATTCATGCTCTCGTTGACCGGAATTCCGTTGACAATGGGTTTTTGGGGTAAATTGTTCCTCTTCCGCGCCACGGTGGATGCCGGTTATGTGGAGCTGGCTTTGATTGGTCTGCTTTCTTCTTTGATTTCGGCGTATTATTACCTGCGCGTGGTGGTGATGATGTTCATGCGCAGCGGTGAGCCGCGTATTCGCCGCGATGCGTGGCTGAGCCTGGTTGCGGTTGGTTCGGCGCTGGCCGTGGTTGGGTTGAGCCTGCTGCCCAATCAAATTCTGCAGATGGCCGCACAGGCGATTCTCAGTTTGCAGTAGTTGCGGTTGCGCTTTTGCGGCGGTGCAGTGTTTCCAGCGCGTAAAGTTGCAGGTTCAAAACCGCCGCTAACTCCGCAAAGACATCCGAAGGCGAATCATCTGCCGGGGTCAGGGCTGCTGATCCCGGCAAGCCGATGATTAAGGCCAGGATGCGCTGCAGAATCAATCTGCCCTGGCCGGGCTGCAGGTAGGGGAGCAAATTTTCGGTCAACGCTGCGCAAGTCGTCAGGGAAGGGTTGAGCGCCTTCTGCAGATCCTGTTGGGTGGCGGCAGACATAGATTCAGCCAGCCGCTGAGGGTGGAGGGTTAATAACGGCAGCAGCAGCGGCTGGCGGCGCAGGCTGCGCTCTACCAGGCGGGTGAATGCCAGCGTCATCAGCGGCGGGGTCACCGTACGCAAATCGGCGTTCAGGTCGGCCAACCATTGATGGAGGGCTTCGACGGTCAAGGCGAGGAAAAGATGTTCTTTGGATTCAAAGTAAAGAAAAAGCGTGCCTTTGGCCAGGTTGGCCTGATCGGCAATCTGCTGCATCAGGATCTGGTCGTAGGGTGCGTTTTGAAACAATTGGGCTGCGGCAGTGAGGATGGCGGTACGGCGGGCGTCTTTTTGGGCGGGGGAGATGGCACGGGTGCGCGGCATTGGGAAAAGGCCTCCGATAATGATGACTACGGGTCAATTATAGAGGTGGAGGAAAAGGAAGTCAAGCGAAGAAAAATTGCGGTATAATAGGCGCAACTGCCCCCGTAGCTCAATGGACAGAGTGACAGACTTCGAATCTGGAGGTTCAGGGTTCGAATCCCTGCGGGGGCGCTGAATAAGAATTTGTATCCCTGATGGCGCTGAACATTAACATCAAAATAAAAAATGATTAGCAAGGGGCTGGTGACCTCAATCAACCTTGGAGGTTCACTTGCTAAACTTCACGTTTCATGCTCTATGGAGAATGGCTTTGCGAGGTTTGAGCAAAGCGGATATTGATTATGTTTTGGCTAACGGAAAATGTCATTTTACCGCAGGCGCTAATTTTTACTATTTGGGTAAAAGACAAATTCCCTATCGTGATAGTCAATGTAATCAAATCAGTCGGTTGGAAGGGACAGTGGTATTGCTTAGCAAGGACGATAGCACCGTTATCACAGTCTATCGTAATAAAAAATCATTTGTCCCGATACGATCAAAAGCAAAATACATTAGAGCATATGAATAATTCCCATATTCGTTAAGTCTAAAAATTAATTTTATGGGATAAGTTAATCAAGTAATCTACCATTAGGTTATATAACAAAAACGGTTGCCAGCCCCTCTTTACTCATTTTTTTTAACTGCATTCAACGGGGTATGTTTTTTGCCTCTGCAGCATGTTGCTGGCCACGAATGATCGTCCCGTCCTCGAAATCAAGTTCCCCATTCAGTTCGCCTTGTTGATCGGCTAGCGTTTGCAATTCGGATAGAACTTTCTGCCATACTCCCTTTTTCCGCCAGCCCTGAAAGCGTCTGTAGACTATCGTCCATTACCGCATCGTTCGGGCAGATCTCGCCAGGTGCGCCGGTGCGCAAAATCCAAAGTATCCCATTGGGGATCGTTCGATGATCCTGTGCTGGTCGCCCGGTTTTTGGTTTTTGGGGTGGCAGCAACGGCTTAATCCGTTCCCACTGCACATTCGTCAGTTGGCTTCTATTTGCCATGACATTTATTAAAAATCGGTTTGCATACAGCCCCTGGATTTAATGTTTCTTCTTTGCAAAACCCTCTTCATCTCTTAAGATGTTATCTTTGCGCCCCCCTCGCTGCCGTCTTCAACATTCTGCCTGGGCTAGATCTCTTGCACTCCATTCCTCAATCCATTATTTTGCACCTTCTAAATTGGCGCGTATGGGAGGCGCAGGTCGGCCAAAAATGCAAAATCGGATGCGAAAAGGCTTAATCCCGAACTGAGGTTAAAAAACAACCCTCTGCGTCTTCGCGTCTCGGCGATAAAACTCTTTTTCACCTTTTCAAATACAATTCCCCTAAAGGGGGAGTTTACCTGAACTTTGAGCGCCGATCGGGTTAACCCAAAAATCCGTCTTGTTTGGCCGGGTAATTGTGGAAAAATAGAAATAATGTTCTGCAAGGAGAAAATCATGACCTGGATTATTTGCCTGATCGAGGAAAAAGTCCAATTTCTGGCACAGGATGAGCGCTCAGCGGAAGAACTTTCTGCCCGGTTTCAAAGCGGAACATGGTTCCCCCGCCGCTTGAGCGAGATGCTTGCTGAAAAAAACGCCTGGCAGGCCTTACCGCTGGGCGAAGATTTACTGCTGGTCCTTCCAGGCAGCAAAAGTGAAACCGGCCCAAAACCCTGCGCCGCCTGTCCTCCGCTGACCCCCCGTCAGCAGGTCGTCCTGCAATTATTAACCGAAGGACTCACCGCCAAACAAATTGCCGCGCAGCTGGGACTTTCGCGCCGCACGGTATTTCTGCATCTGGCAGGCATCCGCCAGCGGCTGGGGGTGAGCAGCACAATCCAGGCTGTCTGGAAAATGGGCGGGCGGGAATGGAGAAGCCGCAAGGGCTAACCGGTTGTTCCTCTGCCGTTTCTTGGTAAAATCTAAATAACATCATTTCGGCACAAGGTCAAAACCCGACCAGCAATCCAATTGACCGCTATCTGCGCTTCATAAAACCCAATGGAACAACCGCTCCCCTTTCTTTTCCCGGCACTGTCCGTCAGTGAACTGACGCGCTATTTGCGCCAGTTGTTGGAAAGCGATGAAATTTTACAGGATATCTGGGTGCGTGGGGAGGTTTCCAACCTCTCCCGCCCAACTTCCGGGCATGTGTATTTCACGCTTAAGGATGCCTCCGCTTCGCTGCGCTGTGTCATCTGGCGAATGAACGCCGGGCGATTGCGTTTTGACCTGACCAACGGACAGGCCGTAGAAGCCCACGGCTACATCAGCCTGTATGAGCGCGACGGCCAGTACCAGTTGTATGTAGATACGCTGCGACCGGCCGGCGAAGGCTGGTTGTTTCAGGAATTTATGCGGCTGAAAGCCCGTCTCGAAGCCGAAGGACTTTTTGATGAAAGTCGCAAACGCCCCTTACCGGCCCACCCCCAGCGGATCGGTCTGGTCACTTCACCTACCGGTGCAGCCTTGCAGGACATGCTCAACACCCTGCGCCGCCGCTACCCGCTGGTGGAGGTTGTGCTTTCGCCGGCGGCTGTTCAGGGTGAAGAAGCCCCCGCCGCGCTGGTAGCCGCGCTCAAACGTCTTTACCGCCTGCCCGAACTGGACGCCATTCTGGTGGCGCGCGGCGGAGGTTCACTGGAAGACCTGTGGGCTTTTAATGATGAAGAGGTCGTACGGACGATTGCCGCTTCCCCTGTGCCGGTGGTGACCGGTATCGGCCATGAGACGGATTTCACGCTGGCCGATTTTGCCGCCGACGTACGCGCCCCCACCCCAACCGCCGCTGCTGAACTGGTCACGCCGGATATGTACGACCTGCGCCTGCAGCTGAACGAACGCGCCAGCCGGTTGAGGGGCTGGATGCAGAGCAAAATTCACACCGAACACCGCCACCTTGCCGAACGCGCCCGCCGGCTGGCATTGCTTTCACCGCGCCGACGGATTGACAATGACCGTCAGCAGCTGGATTCCCTGATTGGACGGGCAGAGCGCGCCCTGCTGGCCGCCATTCAATTGCAGCGCACCCAACTGACCGGCTGGCAGCACCGCCTGAATGCCCTCAATCCGCTGGCCGTGTTACAGCGCGGTTATGCCGTGGTATATGACCGCAATGGCCAGGTGGCCCATAGTGTACATCAGATCCAAATTGGCGATGATCTGACCATTCGCCTGAAAGACGGCCGCGTGGATGCCTCTGCCCGTCAAATTCACCTCTACCCGCCCGAAGGAGGAGCAACCGATGAGCGCTGAAACCATCCCTGCCGATCAGATGTCTTACGAACAGGCTTTTGCAGAACTGGAAGGGATTATTCAAACCCTTGAAAACGAGCAGCCCTCGCTGGAAGAGGCTTTGCAACTGTACGAGCGGGGACAGGCGCTGGTTCAGCGCTGTGCCGCCCTGCTGGATCAGGCCGAGTTGCGGGTTCGCCAGTTGAGCGGCAGCGATTACGGTTTGGTGGAAGAAGAACAAGAGGAATGACCGTGTGGGAAGATCTGGTCAACAACCGCGTCTTTATCACCGCCATTCTGGCCTGGTTTTTAGGCCAGTTCCTGAAAGTGCCGATTGAATACCTGACCAAGCGGCGCTGGAACTGGGCGCTCTGGTTCAGCAGCGGCGGCATGCCCAGTTCACACTCCTCGCTGATGGTAGCCACCACCCTTTCGATTGGCCTGTATTACGGTTTTGATTCCCCGCTTTTTGCGCTGGCATTCGCCGTTTCGATGATTGTGGTTTACGATGCTGCCGGGGTGCGCCGGCAGGCCGGTTATCATGCCCAAAAGATCAACCTGTTATTCGAGGAATTGTTCAGCGGACACCCCATTTCGCAGGAAAGGCTGAAAGAAGTTCTGGGGCACACCCCCCGTCAGGTGATTGGCGGGATCGTGCTGGGAACGCTGATCGCGCTGATCGTTTACGGGCTGTGGCCGCCGGTCAATCCCTGAATGTGTCCTTTGTCCATCCAACAGGGGGACTTAATCCACTGGCAGAAACAAGGGAGAAGTGGAGTATAATGGTACGGATTTCGGAGAAGATTCTTTTATTGGCAGCGAAACGATGAACATCGAAAAAATCCGACAGGACTTTCCCATACTCAACGCCCAAAGCGGGCGCAAACCGCTGATTTATCTGGATAACGCCTGCCAGAGTCTTCGTCCGCTGGCAGTGATTCAGGCTGTTCAACATTATTACGAAGAATCCCCCGCCTGTGCCGGGCGCAGTATGCACCGTTTAGCCAATGAAGTCAGCCGGCAGGTGGATGAAGCCCGCCAGCAGGTCGCCAAATTCCTGCACGCCAGCCGCAAGGAAGAGATTATCTTCACCCGCAATACCACCGAAGCCATCAATCTGGTTGCCAATGCGCTGGACTGGAAAACGGGCGATGTCGTTCTGCTGACCGACAAAGAGCACAATTCCAACCTGATTCCGTGGCAGATGCTGGCCAAACGCCATGGAGTGTGCCTGAAATTTGTCCCCTCCAATTCGGATAACACCTTCAACCTCTCCGCCTACCAGCAGGCTTTGCAGAGCGGTGTTCGGCTGGTAGCCATGGGTTACACCTCCAACCTCGACGGTGTCAGCATTCCGGCTGAAGAAGTGGTGCGGCTGGCACACAAACACGGCGCACGGGTGCTGCTGGACGCTGCCCAGACCGCCCCTCACCAGCGCATGGATGTGCGCCGGTTGGACGCCGATTGGGTAGCCTTTTCGGGACATAAAATGCTTGCTCCATCGGGAATCGGAATTTTATATGGCAAATACCGCCTGTTGGAAGAGATGCAGCCCTTTTTGGTGGGAGGAGATACGGTAGCATCCTCCACTTACGAAGACTGCCAGTTTCTGCCGCCGCCGGAAAAATTTGAAGCCGGCTTGCAGGATTACGCCGGTATCATCGGCATGGGAGCAGCCATCCGCTACCTGCAGCAAGTTGGGCTGGAAGCCATCGAAAAACACGAAGTCACCCTCAACCAGTACCTCAGTGAGGCATTAAAAAGCGTGCCGGGGCTACAAATCATCGGCCCGGCCGATGCCCGTCTGCGCAGCGGGATCGTTTCGTTTTTCATCCCCGGCGTGGATCATCACCGCATTGCGCTGATGCTGGATCAAATGGCGGGGATTGCCGTGCGTTCCGGTCAGCATTGTGTTCATTCGTGGTTTAATGCTCGCGGTATTGCCGGTTCGGTGCGCGCTTCGGTGTATTTCTACAATACCCTGGACGAAGCCCGCGCGCTGGTGGATGCGCTGATCAAGATCCGCAAGGTACTGTAACCATGTTCTGCGTTGTTTCGTTTGTCATCCTTTCCATCCTGAGTGTATTCAGCGCCGAGAACCGTTCGCTGGCGCGCGAAGCGCTGGATTGTGTACTGCGCCGGGTGACGCTGCGCCCCTGCAACACCGGTTTCGATGAAAAAATGAAGGCCAAAATTCTTGGTTTTGTCATCACCAAAACCGAAACCGGCGCCCGCATTCTCAATCGCTTTTTCGAACCGCTCTCTTGGATTTTCATTCTGCTTTTTTTGGGGAGCACCTTCTTCGCAGTGCGCGGCGTCTATCTCTTCTACGTCACCGGCTCGTGCAACGGTTTGAACCAGAGCGGCTTTTGTGTGTTTGACCCCACCGGTCAATCCAATCAAATTTCCAATGTGGGTGAAAGTTGTCCGGTGGTACTGCCGGGTGAAGATCCGGTTTCGCTCAAAGGTGTTAACCTCAGCGGCTTTCCGGTAATGAACGAAAATGGGGAAAAGAGGATTGTCTTCATCGGCTCGTATGGCTGCGAATACTCCCGCAAGGCTTATCCGGTAGTGCGTCAACTGGCCGAAAAAAGCGGGGCCAGTTTCACGTTCCTCTACTACCCCGTCAAAGAGAGCAGCGATTATCTCGCCAAAATCGGCTACTGTGCCTATCGGCAGGACGCGCAAAAATACTGGTCGCTGGTGGATACCTTCTTCACCGCCGAACGCAGTCAAATCGAAGATGAGTCCTTCATCCGTCAGACTTTGGCTGAAACAGGTTACAACCCCGAAACGATTGCCTTTTGCGCCACTGACCCGCAAACCGAGTGGACGGTCAAAAAGCAGCTGAACGAAGTGGTCAAAACCGGTTTCTTCGGCACACCCACCGTTTTCATCCAAAATGAGGTGTTGATTGGCCCGAAACCGCCGCGCGTGTATGCCATCGCTTTGAACGGTTTGCTGTATTGGGCACGCTGATAAAATTTTGATATGTTGAAACCGTTTTCTAATGTAAAATTAACGAAACGGGTTTACAATAAGAGGTCGTTATTCAAGTTGCAAGTTGTTGTATGAGGGAGTAAGTCGTATGCCGGTCTATACCTATCGGTGTGAAAATTGTGGGGTTCAATTCGAACGCAATCAAAAGTTCAGCGAACCACCGCTGGCGTGGTGCCCGGAATGCGGCAAGAAATCGCTGCGCAAGGTGTACACCCCGGTGGGCATCGTCTTCAAGGGTTCCGGCTTCTACGCAACCGATCACCGCTCGCCCTCCGGACAAACCCGCGCCTCATCGAACGGCCACAACGAAAACAAATCGTCCGGCGAATCCAGCACATCCTCAACCTCATCGGAGAAATCCGGCTCTTCCAGCAGTTCATCTACAACCTCGTAACAGGGCAGGTATTGCCTTTGGGGCGGGGGCGTCCTGATTGCCCGGTTCTTCCGGGCTTTTTTATTGGCGCGAGAGGTTTTGATACCTCAATGAGAGTTTTTGAAAGGTCGCTGTGCCTATGATGAGCAGGATCGCTTCGGATGGGAAGCCAGCCGCACCCTGCCGGCGCGCGACTTGCGGTGCAGGAGAAAAACCGTTACAATCAAAACGGTTGTTGGAGGAAAAGCATGTCGAAAGAAATCAAGAAAAAATCCACCCCGCGTGAATCGCCAGAGCAGCGTGCTACCCGCTTGCAGCGGCTGGTGTTCATCATTCTCTCATTGATGATCATTCTGGCAATGGTGCTGTCGGTGGTGTCCACCCTCTAATTCGGTTCTCTCCGCTCCCCGGCTGATTCTTTCCCATCGGAACGGCCTTTTCGAGTCAATTCGGGAACAGCAAAAATCCACTTTGGAAATGCCTTGAACCGGCTGTGGTCGGATTCTCTTTACCCTGCAAATTCAGGGGGGAATCGCTTTCCCGAATGCAAATTCAAAAACCGAAGGGAAACAGACCATGCCAAAATCAACCACACCCTATTGGATAGCCGCCTTTGTGTTGGGCAGTGGGGTAGATATCCTCTTCTGGGGAAAACCGGTTGGGATTTCGTTTTTCATCTGGGCGGTGCTGGCGTTGAGCAGCGCCTGGTTTTTGACTCTCAAATCCGGCAGCCGCCCGGCGCGAGCAAACATCTTGCTGGGGATAATCATCCTTGGGCTGGCGGTTCAACCCTTTTTACGTGCCGAGCCGTTTAGCCAGGCTTTGGGAATTCTGCTGGCATTGCTGGGATTGATGATCTGGGCCGCCACCCTGCGCAACGGCAACTGGCTGCACTTTACCCTGTGGGATTACATCCGCGCAGTAGCGGTACTGATTTTTGCCGCTTTGACCCGCCCCTTCCAGCAGCCAAACCCCGGCGAAAACCATCCAGCCAGTGGACAATATGCCGTTCATCTGCAGCAGGGACGGGCTGTGCTGCGCGGCTTGCTATTGGCGCTTCCCATCGTTGGGTTACTGGCGCTGCTGCTGGCTTCTGCCGATCTGGTATTTGCCCAACGGCTGGAATCTGTCTTGCAGGCTTTGCGGCTGGACAAACTGCCCGAAACACTCTTTCGTCTTTTTTATGTGCTGGTGTTGACAGTTGTCTTTTGCGGTGTGCTCCTGCATGCCGTTCTACCCAGGCAGGAAATCCGTCCATCCGACAGAGAAGCCCCGTTTCTTTCCCCGTTTTTAGGCTGGACGGAAAGTAGCATTGTGCTGGGCAGCGTCAATGCCTTATTTGCTTTCTTTGTCATCCTGCAATTCCGCTATCTGTTTGGCGGGCAGGTCAATATTCATGAAGCCGGTTTCACCTACGCAGAGTATGCCCGGCGCGGTTTCGGCGAGTTGGTCTGGGTCGCCCTGATCAGTCTGGGTCTGGTTTTAACCCTGCACACCATCACCCGCCGCGAAACGCCCATCCGCCAGCGCAGTTTCATCCTGCTCAATGGCCTGCTGATCGGGATGGTACTGGTCATTCTGGCTTCGGCTTTGCAGCGCTTGAGTTTGTACGAACAGGCCTACGGGTTTACCCGCCTGCGCACCTATACTTATTTGTTCATCCCGTGGCTCGGCTTGCTGTTGTTGACCATTTTAGGATTACTGTTCAGCAATCAAATGCGGCGGGTTGGTTTGTTCTTCGTCATTTTTGGGTTGGGATTTGGTTTACTGCTCGGGTTCTGGAATGTGGACAGCTGGATTGCGCGCCAGAATATCCAGCGCGCCATAAATGGTCAGGACCTGGATGGAGATTACCTGCAAATGCTCTCTGCCGATGCCGTGCCAGAACTTATCCGGCAGGTCAATCAAGCCGGTTTGCCTGCTTTGGTGCGGCAGGAAATTTTAATTGGACTGGCCTGCCGGGCTGCCCAATCAAGCCCATCCAATCCGCCCTGGCAATCCTTCAACCTCAGCCAAAACCGGGCCGATAATCTGCTGGGTAGCCATGCCGAACTATGGCAGAAGTACCCTGTCGAAGTGGATTCATACGGCAGTTACGTCCTTGTGGACGGACAACACCGCTACTGCGGATATGCCGAACGATGGGATTAACGGGGAGGAGTTTTTATGTTGGAAAAATTGTCAGTTATCTGACATTTGACCAAAAAAGGGGATGAAAATCAGGCAATTAATGGTATATTTTACGATATAAAGACACTCCCTTTTTTACTACAATCATAGGTGTACTGGCAGGTCATGCCTGCTGCATGGGAAGCCGCAGACTTCCCACTTTCTGTTTTCCAAATTATCCCAAACCCCCAAAAAGCGAGGATGCCTTATGCCTGAAGAAGATCCCCGAATTGTTGAATTACGCGAAATGCGCCAGAAGGCGCGGCTGGCCGGCGGTGAAGAGCGCATTGCCAAACACAAAGCTAAAGGCAAACTGACCGCCCGCGAGCGCATCGAGCAACTTCTTGACCCCGGTTCTTTCCATGAAATCGGGCTGTATGCCACCCATCGCAGCGATGACCTGGGTATGACCGAAAAATACCCCGGCGATGGTGTGATTACCGGTTACGGCACAGTGGACGGACGCACCATTTATGTCTATGCTCAGGACTTTACCGTCATGGGCGGCTCGCTGGGTGAAACTCAGGGCAAAAAGATCGCCGCCATCATGGACATGGCCGCCGCTACCGGCGCGCCGGTCATCGGTCTGATCGACTCCGGCGGTGCGCGCATCAACGAGGGCGTGCGCAGCCTGTACGGTTATGCCCAAATCTTCCAGCGCAACGCCTGGTATTCCGGGGTTATCCCCCAAATCAGCCTGGTGCTGGGACCGTGTGCCGGTGGGGCGGCTTACTCTCCCGCCGTCACCGATATGATCATCATGGTTGAAAAGCAGTCCTTCATGTTCCTGACCGGCCCGGAGGTGATCAAATCGGTTACCGGCGAAGTCGTAGATACCGAGAGTCTGGGCGGCGCCGATGTGCATTTGGGCATCAGCGGCACAGCGCATATCAAGACCCAATCGGATGTGGAAGCCATCGCCATGGCGCGCAGGGTGCTCAGTTACCTGCCTTCCAACAATGTCGAAAATCCGCCCTTTGTGGATACCGGCGATGACCCCAACCGCATGGACGATTCGCTCAATTCTGTGGTCCCGCTTGACCCATCCGAGCCTTACAACATGCACGAAGTCATCGAGAAAATTGTGGACAACGGCACCTTCATTGAATTACAGGCCCCGTTTGCCCGCAACGCCATCATCGGTCTGGCGCGCATGGGCGGCTACACGGTCGGTATCGTCGCCCAGGAGCCGGCTTTCATGGCAGGTTCAATGGACATTGATTCGGCCGATAAAATTGCCCGCTTCGTCCAGTTCTGCGATTCGTTCAACATCCCGCTGGTCACCTTCTGCGATTCGCCCGGTTTCCTGCCCGGGGTGGATCAGGAACACCGCGGCGTGATCCGCCACGGGGCCAAGGTGCTGTATTCCTATTCCAACGCCACAGTACCCAAGATTCAAATCATCACCCGCAAAGCCTACGGCGGCGCTTACATCGTCATGTCCTCCAAAGTGATGGGGGCCGACATCTCCTTTGCCTGGCCGAGCGCCGAGATTGCCGTGATGGGCCCCGAGGGTGCGGCCAACATTCTCTACCGCAAACAAATTCAGGAAGCCGAAGACCCGGCCGCCGAGCGCAAGAAAATTGTGGAAGAATACCGCAAGAAATTCCTCAACCCGTATGCAGCCGCAGCCGATGGCTTTGTGGATGATGTCATCGAACCGCGCGAAACCCGCATGCGTGTGATTGCCGCACTGATAGCCCTGCGTGAAAAAGCCACCTCCACCCCGGCCCGCAAGCATGGCAATATCCCGCTCTAGCCGGTAAACGGATTTAAAGAGGAGCGCGATCCATGTCCGAATTACTTTCGCAAGGTTTATTAATGACCGCCATTGGGATGGGGCTGGTTTTTCTGGCACTCATTTTCCTGTGGGGACTGATCAATCTGATTGCCAGTCTGCCCATTAAAGGCCGCAAAGAAGAGGAAGAAGAAATCCTTGCCGAAGGGCCGGAAGTTGTAACAACAGCTGAACCACCCGCTGATGAACGGCAGGCTCTCCGCGCACGCGCTGCCGCGGCAGCAGTTGCCGCGGCCCTGGCCGTGCAGCGTTCGGCGCTGCGCATCGCCCCACCCGCCGGAGGGGCTATCAGCGCCTGGCAGGCAGCCCGCCGCAGCAATCAGTTTGCCCTCAACGCTCAAATCACCTCTCGAAAAACCCGGAGTTCTGTGCGATGAAACTGAATGTAAAAATAAAAGACCAAACTTTTGAAGTGGAAATTGCCGATTTGAACGCCCGCCCAATTCTGGCAACGGTGGATGGTGAAACCTTTGAGGTCTACCCTGAAGAAGCCGCTCAGCCGGTCGTTCGCGCGGCAGCAGCGCCGGC
>NZ_JBRCOK010000068.1:0-19469 GCF_053501535.1 Bellilinea sp.
GGATTTAATTTACGCCGGTTCGGGATGGGCGCAGAACCCGCGCAGCGAGCGTGGCAATCTCCCGCACGGCCCCCACCCACCTCCCCCAATATCGCGAAAGCGATATTGGGGGAGGCAGGGAGGGAGTGATTCCCTTCAGGGGGGACTCCTCGCTTCGTTTGGAGTGACGTAAACCTCGGTTGTTACTGCGAACAAGCGCGGCAATCTTCCGCAGGGCCCCCTCCTGCGCCTCCCCGGCCGAAAATGCTCAAGTGGAGTGGTTCATGGTTTCGCCGAACTGACGTTAAGATGAAGTTAAATCTGAAACCATTGGAAAACAATTCTCGTATTCTTCGTATAATGACTGTGTCCCTCAATTTTTATTCAGGAAGCAAAATATGAACCCGATTTTGCAGGTCAATCAACTGGTCAAACGCTACGGCGACCTGACCGCCGTGAAAGGCATTTCGTTTGAGGTGCAGGAAGGGGAAATTTTCAGCCTGCTTGGCCCAAACGGCGCGGGCAAGACCACCACCATCTCGGTGCTTTCCACCCTCTTTCCGCCCAGCGAGGGAGATGCGCTCATCGCCGGCCATTCGGTGGTGCGCGAACCGTACGCCGTTCGCAGGGTGATCGGCATCGTCCCGCAGGAAATTGCCCTCTATGAGGATCTGACCGCCCGTGAAAATCTCCAGTTTTGGGGGCAGTTATACGGCCTTAGCGGGCGGGAACTGAAAGAACGCTGTGAGGAGGTGCTGGAACAAACCGGCCTGCAGGAAAAAGCCAACCAGCGCGTCAAGACCTTTTCCGGCGGGATGAAGCGCCGTCTGAATATTGGGGTCGGGCTGCTGCACCGCCCGCGTCTGCTGTTCATGGATGAACCGACCGTGGGCATTGACCCGCAGTCCCGCCGCGCCATTCTCGATACGGTCAAAGACCTTAACCGCCAGGCAGGCATGACCATTCTGTACACCACCCACTACATGGAAGAAGCGCAGGAACTTTCCCACCGCGTCGGCATCATTGACCACGGCGAGATGATCGCCATCGGCACGCAGGCCGAACTGGTCAAGAGGATTGGTCAAAGGGAAACCCTTGTCCTGCAGTTTGGCGAAGATCAAAGCGCGGCGGCAATCATCCCTCAACTGGAAGGGATGAGCGGCGTTCAGCAGGTAGTTGCCGAAAATCACAGCCTGCAGGTGCTGGTCAACGATGCCGAGGAAATTTTGCCGGCGGTTATTCAGGTCTGCACGGCCGAAAATCTGAAAGTCCGCACCATTCAGATTCAGGAGCCGAATCTGGAGGCGGTCTTTTTGCAGTTAACCGGGCGCGCCCTGCGCGATTGAGGAGGACGGGATGAGGAAAATCCTGCTGATTGCCGCCAAAGATTTACGGCTGGCCTTCCGCGACCGCGCCGCGATCATCTTGATGCTGGCGGCGCCTTTTTTGCTGACGCTGGGCATGGCGCTGGTCACCGGCCGGCTGACTTCACCGGCCGGGCAGTCCTCCGGGCTGAGCAACATCCCCGTGCTGGTGATCAACCGGGACGGGGAATCGCTGGGTAATGCGCTGGTGGATACGCTTCAGTCCGCTGAACTGGACGAACTGCTGGATGCGCAGGTGGTCGAGGATGAAGAAGCCGCCCGCCGCGCCGTGGATGAGAATCAGGTTGCCGGGCTGGTGATTATCCCGGCCGGCTTTACCCAGAGCGTCATTCCGGCGCAGGCTGTGGTCATTGATATTGCCGCCGAGCCGGTCAAAATCCAGTTTTACGCCAACCCGGCCCGCCCCACCAGTTCTGCCATCATCGAAACCATCCTGCGCGAATTTATCAGCCGCGTGGAAGAGGGACGGGTGATGGGCATGGTATCCGTCTTTCAAATGCTGAGCAGCGGGGCGCTTTCGCCAGCCGAAGCGCAGGCTTACGGCGATGAGATGCGCCAGTTGTTCCAATCGGCATCGGATGAGGAGTTGAGCGCTTTTGAGGAAACCAGCACGCTGAATTTGAAGGTGGTTGGCGCGCCGGAACAGGAGAGCGTCCGCTTCGATGTGATGGCCTACATGGCGCCCGGCATGGCGCTGCTCTTCCTGATGTTCACGGTCACCTACGGTGGGCGCTCATTCCTGGCGGAGCGCCGTCAGCGCACCCTGCAGCGCATGTTGACCACCCCAACCGGTATTGCGCAGGTGCTGGCGGGCAAAATGTTCGGCACCTACCTGAGCGGCGTCCTGCAGCTGGTCGTTCTGATCGGCGGCAGCAGTCTGCTGTTCAACCTGCGCTGGGGCGATTTTTGGGGTGTAGCTGCGCTGATTTTGCTGGCAACCTTTGCCGCAACCGGTTGGGGCATGCTGATCACCGCTTTTGCGCGCACGCCGGGGCAGGTCAGCACCTACGGTTCGGCAATTATGCTGGTGTTCGGCATCATGGGCGGCAGTTTCATTGACCTGAGCATGCTGCCCGCTTTCGTCCGTATCCTCAGCCGAATCACGCCGAACGCGTGGGGATTGGATGGGTTTACCATTCTGGGGCTGGGCGGCAGGCTGGCCGATTTGGGCAGGCCCTTGCTGGGTCTGGCGGTGATGGGCAGCCTTCTCTTCGTTCTGGCGGTGCTGCTTTTCTCCCGCCGGCGGGATCTGGTTCAATAGGGGTTACGAGGTTTGAGCGATGAACAAAGTTCTGGCAATCATTCGGAAAGACCTGATATTGCGCTTTTCCAGTCCGGCAGAGTGGCTGTTTTTTCTCATCCTGCCGATTGTGTTTACCTACATGCTGGCAGGCGGCACCTTCGGCGGGGGCGGCGATATTCGCCGCGTTCTGCCGGTGGTGGATGAGGCCGGTACGCCGCTTTCGCAGCAGATTGTGGCCGAACTGGAAAAATCCACCTTTGTTCGCCCGGAATTGAGCAGCCGGGCTGAAGCCGAACGAAAATTCGGAGAGCGAACCATCCCCTTCTGGCTGCTCATTCCGTCTCAAACTTCGCAGGAGAACCTGCTGAAGGGCGAGGTAACGCTGGAATTTCACACCCAGCCCAATAATCTGGATGCTCTCTCGGCGCAGCGCTCCGTTCAGGCCGCTTTACGGCAGGTCAGTTTGAACATCAACGCGGCTCAGTTTGCCGTGCAGCAGGCCGAAAGCCGCAAGCCGTTTGCTTCGATGGAGGAGCGCCAGGCTTATTTTGACGGTGCCCTCCTTTTGGCGCAACGTTTTCAGGAACAGACTCCGGAAAGGCTGGAAATCAGCCGGGCTGAAACGGCCGACCCGGTGCAGTATGACCCGCGCGCCAACTCTTCCGCCGGTCAAATGATCACCTGGGTTTTCATTCCTTTGTTTGGCATTTCTGCCCTGCTGGCGTATGAACGCTCAACCGGCACGCTGGCGCGCCTGCTGACCACACCCACCTCGGCAGCCACCTTTCTGCTGGGCACCATCGGCGGGCAGGTGCTGGTGGCACTGGTTCAAATGTTGTTGCTGGTCGGCTTTGCGGTGCTTGCGCTGGGGGTGGCGTGGGGCAGGGAGCCGCTTGGGCTGGCAATCCTGCTGGTGAGCGCCGCGCTGGCGGCGGCGGCAATTGGCACAACGATGGGCACCCTGCTGCGCAGCGAAGCCCAGGCCAATAACCTGAGCATTCTGATGGGCATGGTCATGGCGCTGCTGGGCGGCTGCTGGTATCCGCTGGAGCTGTTTCCGGCGGCGGCGCAATCCATCGTCAGGGTGCTGCCAACCACCTGGGCAATGCTGGGGATGACCGACCTGCTACTGCGCGGCGAAAACTGGCAGGGCATTCTTCCCGAAGCGGGTGTGTTGTTGGCTTATGCGGCGGTGTTTTTCACCATTGGGATTGTGCGATTCCGCAAGCAATTTTTCTAGACGATTCCGCTCAATCGTGGTATGATTGGGCGGCTGTTCCAGTGGGAACGCAAAATTTTATCACGCACGCTTCTTGACCGGCTGCGGCGTGCTGCCTGCGGGCAGTTCGCAGCCGGGTTGAAAGAGGCGGAGGAATAACGCGAAAAGGAGAATAGACAAAAATGGCATCTATCATTTCCATGAAGGCCTTGTTGGAAAGCGGTGTTCATTTTGGCCACCGCACCAACAAATGGAACCCCGCCATGCGCCCGTACATCTTCACCGAGCGTAACGGCATCCACATCATTGATCTTCAACAAACGGTCAAAGCCCTCACCCAGGCCTATCAGGTCATCGTCAACACGGTTGCCGAAGGGGGAATTCTGCTGTTCGTTGGCACCAAGCGGCAGGCTCAGGAAACCATTCAGGAAGAAGCCACCCGCTGCGGTATGCCCTATGTGACCGAGCGCTGGCTGCCCGGTACCCTGACCAACTGGGTGACCATTTACGACCGCATTCAGGAGCTGGAACGGCTCGAACGGATGCGCGACAGCGGTGAGATCAACCGCCTGACCAAAAAAGAAGCCCTGATGATCGAGCGCGAGATCAAGCGTCTGGAAACCCGCCTGAGCGGCATCCGCAAGATGACCCGCCCGCCGGAACTGCTCTTCATTGTGGATGTTTCCAATGAAGCCACTGCCGTGCACGAAGCCAACCTGAAAAACATCCCGGTCATTGCGCTGGTGGATACCAACTGTGATCCGCGCGGGGTGGACTACGTCATTCCCTCGAATGATGACGCGATTCGCGCCATCAAACTGCTGGTTGCCAAGATTGCCGATGCCGTGCTGGAAGGTAAAGCCCTGCGCAAGGATACCGGCGAGGGAGGCGAAGAGCCCAAGCCGGTCGTTGCGCCGGCCATGCGCGGCCCGCGCCCGCAAATTCTGGAAGAGGACGAACTGGAAGATGAAGACCTGCTCGGTGCTGCCACACTGGCAAAGATGAATCCGCGCAGCCTCATTAAAGACGAAGAAGAATTGGAAGTTGAAGTAGAAGAACTGGATGAAGCCGAAGAAGAAGAATAACGGTCAGTAGAGAGGAAACCCGTATGACAACGATCAGCACCGATTTGATTAAAAAACTGCGCGAAGCCACCAGCGCCGGCGTGTTGGACTGCCGCAAGGCATTGGAAGCCGCCGAAGGCGACTTTGACAAAGCGGTGGACATTCTGCGCGAAAAAGGTCTGGCAACCGCCGCCAAACGCGCCGGCCGGACTGCTTCGGAAGGCGTGATTGATGTGTACTCGCACGGCAACGGGCGGGTATGCGTGATGGTAGAGGTCAACTGCGAAACCGATTTTGTTGGGCGCAGCGAGGTCTTCCGCAATTTCGCTCACGAAATTGCCCTGCAAATTGCAGCTGCCTCTCCGCTCTACATTCGCGAAGAGGATATTCCGCAGGAAGTGCTGGACAAGGAAGCCGCCATTGCGACTGCCAAGGCCCGCGAAGAGGGCAAACCCGAAGCCATCATCCCGCGCATCGTGGAAGGTTCGTTGACCAAATTCAAGGATGAATTTGTGCTGCTGCGCCAAAAGTACATCCGCGACGAGAGCAAAACTGTTCAGGATTTGCTGAACGAAACGGTCGTTTCCACGGGTGAAAACATCATCATCCGGCGTTTTGCACGCTGGGCGCTGGGCGAAACCACGCAAGAAGAAGCCTGATCAAGATAAAAAAGCCAACCGGCAAGGTTGGCTTTTTTATACCTTTTGGAGAATTATGGACGGTCTCAAATATCATCGAATTTTGCTCAAACTGAGCGGCGAAGCACTTTCCAGCCCGCAGGGCAGCGGCATTGACCCAAAAGCAGCCCGCGATATTGCCCTGCGTGTGCGCGAGGTGCGCGAGATGGGTGTAGATGTTGCCATTGTGATTGGAGCGGGCAACCTGTGGCGAGGGAAAGCCGGGCTGGATCTGGGCATGGACCGCGCCACCGCCGATTACATGGGCATGCTGGCCACGGTGATGAATGCGCTGGCGTTGATGGACGCGCTGGAATCCTGCGGGGTGGTTACGCGGGTGCAGTCTGCCATTGAGATGCGCGCCGTGGCCGAGCCGTACATCCGCCGGCGCGCCATCCGCCATCTGGAAAAGGGGCGGGTGGTTATTTTTGGCGGCGGCACCGGTAATCCCTACTTTTCCACCGACACCGCCGCCGCACTGCGCGCCTGTGAAATTGATGCCGATGTGCTGATTAAAGCCACCAAAGTGGACGGCGTGTACGACAGCGACCCGCACCGCAACCCGAACGCGGTCAAGTTTGACCGCCTGACCTACATCGAAACACTCAACCGCCGCCTGGAGGTGATGGACAGCACCGCCATTTCGTTGTGCATGGAAAACAAACTGCCCATTCTGGTGTTGAATTTGTGGGATCCGGACGCGCTGCGTCTTTCGTTGCTGGGTGAAATTCGCGGCACTCTGGTAGAGGGATAAAAAAACAAGGGGCTGGCATTTGCCAGCCCCTTTGATCTTCGTTACCTGCATCAGGCTTCTTTGAATTCGCCTTCCACCACATCGCCTTCCGGGCTGGTTTGCCCGTGGTGGCCGTTTCCACCGGGCGGTGTGCCGGCAGCCTGCGGAGCAGCCGCCTGAAGGATGCGCCCGTACAGTTGCTGCAGTTCTTCGCTCAGGCTGCGCATGCGGCGGTCATCCTCGCCGTTCATGATCTGGCGCAGGTCGCTGATCTTGCTTTCGGCTTCGTAGCGCAGGTCCGAAGGCACCCGTTCACCGTTTTCTTTGAGCGCCTTTTCGACCTGATAGATGACATTGTCGGCTAGGTTGCGCGCTTCGACGATTTCGCGCCGGCGGCGGTCTTCGGCTTCATGACGCTTGCTTTCTTCGACCATCCGCTCAATTTCGGCTTTGCTCAGGTTGGTCGAGGCGGTGATGGTGACCCGCTGTTCCTTGCCGGTTGCCTTGTCCTTGGCAGAAACATTGAGGATGCCGTTGGCGTCAATATCGAAGGTTACTTCGATTTGGGGTATGCCGCGCGGGGCCGGCGGGATGCCATCCAGGCGGAAGCGCCCAAGCGTGATGTTGTCGGCCGCCATGGTGCGCTCACCTTGCAGCACGTGGATGTCCACGGCGGTCTGGTTGTCCTCGGCGGTCGAGAAGATTTGCGAGCGGCGTACCGGGATGGTGGTGTTGCGCTCGATGATGGGGGTCATCACACCGCCCATCGTTCGACGCCCAGCGTCAACGGGGTGACATCCAGCAGCAGCACGTCTTTGACTTCGCCGCCCAGCACACCCGCCTGAATGGCCGCACCGATGGCAACCACCTCGTCGGGGTTGACGCTCTTGTTGGGCTCTTTGCCGGTCAACTGCCGCACCAGATCCTGCACCATGGGCATGCGGGTGGAACCGCCCACCAGCACCACTTCGTCAATGTCGCTGGCCTTCAGGCCGGCATCGCGCAGGGCGGCCTCGAAGGGGCCGCGGCAGCGTTCCAGCAGGTCTTTGGTCATCTGCTCGAAGCGGGCGCGGGTCAGGCGCAGCTGCAGGTGTTTGGGACCGCTGGCATCGGCAGTGATGTAGGGCAGGTTGATCTCCGTTTCCATCATGGTGGAAAGTTCGATCTTGGCTTTTTCGGCCGCTTCGCGCAACCGTTGCAACGCCTGGCGATCCTGCTTGAGGTCAATGCCGTGTTCTTTCTTGAACTCATCCACGGCCCAGTTGACGATGCGTTGGTCCCAGTCATCGCCACCCAGATGCGTATCGCCGCTGGTGGACTTGACTTCAAAGACACCATCGCCGACTTCCAGAATGGATACATCAAAGGTACCGCCGCCCAGGTCAAAGACGAGAATTTTCTCGTTCTTTTTCTTGTCCAAACCGTAGGCCAGCGCCGAGGCGGTCGGCTCGTTGATGATGCGCAGCACTTCCAGACCGGCGATTTTTCCGGCGTCTTTGGTGGCTTGCCGCTGACTGTCGTTGAAGTAGGCCGGCACGGTAATGACGGCCTGGGTCACCGGCTCACCCAGATAGGCTTCGGCATCGGCTTTCAGTTTAGCCAGAATCATCGCCGAAATTTCCTGCGGGGCGTATTCGCGTCCGGTCAGCGGGATTTTGACGCGGGCATCCCCGGCGGGGCCGCGCACAACCTGATAAGGCACCATCTTGCGTTCTTCTTCCACCTCGTCGTAGCGGCGTCCCATGAAGCGTTTGATGGAGTAAATGGTGTTTTCGGGGTTGATGACCGCCTGCCGTTTGGCGGTTTGACCCACCAGACGTTCGCCGTTCTTGGTGAACGCCACAACCGACGGGCAAAGGCGGGAGCCTTCCGCAGTCGTGATGACGACCGGGTCGCCGCCTTCCATCACGGCTACCACGCTGTTGGTTGTTCCTAAGTCTATACCGATAATTTTCGACATCGGTAAGGTCTCCTTTCTATTACTGATTTGGATTTGAGGCCGCGTCGGTTATTGACTGGCAGATAAAGACGGATTGAAAAACAGGATGAAGATAAGTGCAAAACTTGCCAGACAATACCCTGCGACCGATAGTAAGCATACTCTCTCTGTGCATGAAAAACATTAACGCTCTATAGGAATTCTGTTAACGGGTATGGCGGGCCTGGGGAAGCACCCTCCCGTCTCGCCCAAAATCACAATGCGATTTTGGGGGAGGCGCAGGAACGAGCCGTGCAGGAGATTGACCGACACGCTTGCAAGGTCATTAAACCAGCGACGTCATCCCAAGCGCAGTGGCACAAACAAGAATTAATGTTACTCCGAACGAAGTGACACTCACCAGTGCTGACGGGAGTCTCCCGCTACCCCACCAAGACGGAGATTGCCACGCTCGCTATCGCTCGCTCGCAATGACAACCGATTGTTAACGTCACTCCGAGCGCAGCGAGGAGTCTCCTACAACACCTGCAAATTCCCCCAGTGGGAGATTGCCGCGCTCGCTTAAAAGGACATAAATAACGCGAGGTCGGAATATGCGCACACTACACCCTTCCGGCCTCCCCAAAAACCACTGTGCGGTTTGGGGGTGGTGTGAAGCCGAGTCGGAGATTGACCGACACGCTCGCAAGGACGGTTCCCCAAAGGTTGTTGGAACGGCCTGGCTTGCCCTGCTTTTGATGTAGAACGCTTTGAAAGCAAAAGTGTTCGGAAACACCCTGTAACCGGATATAATAAAAACAGGCAATCCATCGTTTATCGGGACTGTGCGGGTTGCCGGTGAGGAGGTTTTGCATGCTTCGCATTTTGCGGTTGATCCTGCTGGTGAGTGGATTGACGCTTTTCCTGTTCGGAACGATCTATCCTTCGGCAGCTCAAGGGAACGGCAGCAGCCCGCTGGTGGTGGTGTTGAAAGCCGAGGGGCCGGTAACTTCGGTCATGCAGGGTTACATTCAGCGTGGTTTACAGGTGGCTGCCAGCGAGGGCGCCCAGATGGTCATCATTGAGTTGAACACCCCCGGCGGTGCCATCAACGTGATGAATGAGATCATTCAGGATATCCGCGCCAGCCAGATTCCGGTGGTGGTGTATGTTTCACCGCGCGGGGCAATGGCCGGCAGCGCCGGCACGCTGATTACGCTGGCCGGTCATGCCAGCGCCATGGCGCCCGAAACGGCCATCGGGGCGGCCAGCCCGGTTGGGATGCAGGGAGAAGACATTGGCGAAACCATTGCCGCCAAAGAGAAGGAAATCCTGCGCGCCACGGTGCGTTCGCTGGCAGCCCGCCGCCCGCCGGAGGCGATTGCGCTGGCAGAAGATACCATTGAAACGGCAAAAGCCGCCTCGGCTCAGGAAGCCCTGCAAGTCGGGCTGGTGGATTTTATCGCCACCGATTTGAACGATTTGCTGCGTCAGCTGGATGGTTTTGAGGTAATGGTGCTGGACGAATCGGTGACGCTCTCCACCCGGTTTGCCCGGGTGCAGGAAGTGCCGCCCACCTTTGTGGAGCAGGCGCTGCGCCTGTTGACCGACCCAAACATCGTCTTTTTGCTGCTGACGATTGGGGTGCAGGCCATTTTGATCGAGCTTTCCAACCCGGGCGGCTGGGTGGCGGGTTTCATCGGCGTGGTGTGTCTGGCGCTGGTGTTTTACTCGTTCGGCATCATTCCGGTCAACCTGTTTGGGCTGATTTTCATCGTGCTGGCGTTTGTGTTGTTTATTCTGGAGTTGAACACCCCAACCAACGGCGCGCTGACGGTAGCGGCCGTCATCTCATTCATCACCGGCGCGCTGGTGCTGTTCAATTCGGTGCGTCTGCCGGGATTCCCTACCGTTTCGGTGCCGCTGGTGATCGGCGCCAGTGCGGTGCTGGCGGTTACATTTCTTGCGTTCATGGGCTTTGCCCTGCGCGCCCTCAAAACGCCGGTGGCAATGGGCAAACCGGCTTTGATCGGTCAGGTTGGAGTGGTCACCAAAGCGATTGACCCGCACGGCATGGTGCAGGTAGCGGGTGAGTTGTGGAGTGCCGAACCGCTTGACCCGCGCGAATCCTTCCCAGAGGGTGTGCGGGTGGAGGTGGTGGACGTGGAGGGTTTGCGGGTGAAGGTGCGCCGGGTTAGGTAAAAAACGTCAGTTCGGGATAAATCCTTTTTGCGTCCGATTTCAAAATTTTGCCCCCTCCTGCGCCTCCCCCAATATCGCTTCTGCGATATTGGGGGAGGTGGGAGGGGGTGTATTTTGCTGCTTACCGCGGTTTGTGCTTATCCCGAACCCACGTTAAAATAATCCTCACGCCCGCCAGAAGCCGCGCCGGATCGGGCGTACATCCTCGGCGGTGACGAATGCCTCGCGGTCGGCTTCCAGGATCAGCGTTTCCACCTCGTCCACCTTGCGCCGAACCACATCCACATGCAGCAGCGTTACCGTGCCGGTCATGCCGCGCCCGGAAACCTCGGTAACGGCATAGCCGTTCTTGCGTAAAATTTCCGCAACGGCTGCGCCGCGGGAAGGGCTGACAATCGTCAGGTGAATGTGCCCGATTGCCAGCCGTTCCTCAATAAACATGCCCACCACGTTGCCGGTGGCAAAACCGGCGGCGTAGCCAATCACGCTCAGCGGGTTCTTCAGGTTGGAAAGCACGGTGCTGATGGCAATCACAAAAATCAGGGATTGCATGAAGCCCAGCATCCAGGCCAGTTTTTTGCGTCCGCGCACCACAAACAAAACGCGGATGGTATCCAGGGTCATATCACAAACCCGCAGGGCAAAAATGCCCAGCATGATTAAAAAAGCCTGACCGCTGAAATCAAATTGCATGGCGTCCCCCCTTTTTTTCTAGGCAGTTTCTTCTTCGGCTACTTCCATGCAGGCCAGATACATTTCGCTGAGGTACTCTTTCACCATCCGGCGGGTGCTGAACTGCGGTGCGAGCGTGCGGATGGCCTCTTTGATGCGCGCAATCCAGCCGGTGGGGATGTTATCCACCGAACGGTTGGTGTAATACAGCGGGATGATCTCTTTCTCCAGCCGCTCGTAAATGCTGCGGGCGTCCATTTCGTCCTGCTGATTGGGGTCAACCGGGTCGGCATCTTCACCAATTGACCAGCCGTTCAGCCCGTTGTAACCTTCCCGCCACCAGCCATCCATGACCGAGAGGTTCAACACGCCGTTGAGGGCGGCTTTCATGCCGGAAGTACCGGAGGCTTCGTTGGGGCGGCGCGGGTTGTTCAGCCAGACATCCACACCCTGCACCAGATAGCGGGCCATGTTCATGTCGTAGTCTTCCAGAAAGACCAGCCGCCCGCCCATGCGCGAATCCTTGACGGCGCGGTAAACCTGCTGGATGAGCAGTTTGCCGGGTTCATCAGCAGGGTGGGCTTTACCGGCAAAGATGATCTGCACCGGCATATCCGGGTTGGTCACCAGCCGCATCAGGCGGTCGTAATCGCGCAGAATCAGACCGCCGCGCTTGTAGGTGGCAAAACGGCGGGCAAAGCCAATCGTCAGGGAGTACGGCTCCAAAAACACGCCGCTTGCCAGCGCCTGAGCGGGATGATACTGCCCGCTCTGCCAGCGCTGACGGGCGCGGTCGTTGATGTACAAAATCAACTTGCGTTTGAGATGCTGCCGCACCGCCCACAATTCGCCGTCGGGGATATTTTCCATCTGCGACCACAGCTGCGGGTCGTCAATCCGCTTCATCCAGTCGGCGCCCAGGTAGCGGTCGAACAGCAGACGCAGACGGCGCGCCAGCCAGGTGCCGGTATGCACGCCGTTGGTAATGTGGCGGATGGGGACATCTTCGGCGGCCCGTTCAGGCCACAGGAAGTGCCACATGCGCCGCGACACCTGGCCGTGCAATTCGGAAACGGCATTGGCGTGTTGGGAGAGTTTCAGAGCCAGCACCGGCATACAGAAGCTTTCCCCCCACGGGGTTGCCTGGCGGCCCAAGTCCACAAACTGGTCGCGGGTCAGCCCCAATTCCGGCCAGATTTGGGAGAAGTACTTATCCACCAGCCAGAGCGGGAACTGGTCATTGCCGGCCGGCACGGGGGTGTGGGTGGTGAAAACGTTGGTCTTGCGCACCTCGCTGGCGGCTTCGGCAAAGGATTTGCCCGTGCGTACCAGCTCAAGGGCGCGTTCCACTGCCAGAAAGGCGGAGTGTCCTTCGTTCATGTGCCAGACCTGCGGCTGGTATCCCAGCCGGCGCAGGGCGCGCACACCGCCCATCCCCAGCAGAATTTCCTGCGAGATGCGCACTTCCAGATCGTTGCTGTACAGACGGGCAGTCAACTGGCGGTCGCTGTCGCTGTTGACGGGCAGGTTGCTATCCAGCAAAAAGAGCGAAACACGCCCCACCCGCACCTCCCAGATGCGGGCAAACACGCTTCTGCCGGGCAATTCAACGGAAATCGTAATGGGGTTGTCATCGGCATCTTTCAGCAGAGAAATGGGCGCGTCTTCCAGCACCAGATGTTTGGTGTGGGTTTCCTGCCAGCCGTCCTCGGTGATGACCTGGGTGAAGTAGCCCTGGTTATAGATGAAGCCTACCCCCACCAGCGGCAAACCCAGATCGCTGGCTTCCTTGAGATGGTCGCCGGCCAGAATACCCAGCCCGCCGGCGTACACTGGCAGTGATTCGTGCAGCCCAAATTCAAAGGAAAAGTAGGCAATCTGCTGATGGATGAGGTGGGGATACTGCTGTTTGAACCAGGTATCCTCAGTGCTCAGGTAATCATCAAATTTTTTCATCACCCGATCGTACATATCCAGGTAGTAGGTGTCGTTGGCGGCAGCGTTCAACTGGCTGCGTTCTACTTTTTTGAGGAATGCCACCGGGTTATGCTCGACTTCATCCCACAGGCGCGGCTTGATCTGCCGGAATAACTGCTGGCCTTCCGGGTTCCAAACCCACCACAGGTTATAAGCGAGCTGGCTCAAGCGGCTGATGCGCCGCGGAAGACTGAAATGATTGGGAATTTCCCGTTTAATGGTTTCGTTCATGGTTGTTCTCTCTCGATCCATCCAGATGCCCGGAAAAGGGGAAATCTCGCCGGGCAGTGAATTGGTAATGTTTATCCGAAATATGCAAGTCCATACAAATCAACAGCCCAAAATTATACCATGTAATCCGCTGCCTCCGCTTTCGGTTGGTGTGAAAATGTTATAATCAAATCGTGATTTCAAAACGCAAGGTCATCCCCTTCTTTTTGATTGCCGCCCTGTTTGTGTTTGGACTTTTGTTGGCAATACCCTCTTTGCGCGGCCGTCTGGTATCGAACTTTAACGAGCTGCGCGTTCAGGCGCGTTACGCCCTTAACCCGCCTCAGCAGGCGGTTTTTGTGCCGGAAGAAGCGGTTGCCACGATTGTGGATGCCACCATGCAGGCCTTCAGCCGCACCTCCACACCGACCGCCAGCCCGACCCCTGCCTCCTACACGGGAACGCCCACTCCGCAATTTACCCCCACCCCCACTCAGACGCCTACGCCTCTGCCGGAAAGTGTTGCCCTCAGTGGGGTGCGTTATCAGGATCAGCACGGTTTGTGGAATTACTGTGCCCCGGCTAATCTTGCCATGGGGCTTTCTTACTGGGGCTGGCAGGGTGAGCGCACCGATGTCGGCCCGCTGCTCAAACCGTTTGAAAAAGATAAAAATGTGATGCCCTACGAGATGGCGGACTATGTGCAAACCTACACCAACCTGAACGCCCTGGTCCGTCATGGCGGGACGCTGGAAACGCTCAAAAAACTGATTGCGGCCGGTTTTGTGCCGTTGATCGAAAAAGGGATTGTCATCCGCGATATCAACGGTAAATTGGGCTGGATGGGGCATTATTCGACCATCACCGGCTACGATGACGCCAAAAAGGTCTTTATCACCCAGGATTCGTATTTTGAACCGAATTTCAAAGTGAGTTATGATGATTTGCTCTGGCAGTGGCGCTCGTTCAATTACA
This sequence comes from Bellilinea sp., assembly GCF_053501535.1. Classification (NCBI taxonomy): domain Bacteria; kingdom Bacillati; phylum Chloroflexota; class Anaerolineae; order Anaerolineales; family Anaerolineaceae; genus Bellilinea; species Bellilinea sp. The sequence goes on from NZ_JBRCOK010000068.1 coordinate 14,255, forward strand.
TCTTTCTGGTCATTTACCCGCCGGAGCGCGAGGCTGAGCTGCTGGACTTGCTGGGTCCCTACGCCGACCCGCAAACTGCCTTTCAAATCGCTGCTCAAACAGCCGCCGAAGAAGCCGTCCGCCTGGACGGTGTGGAAAAGTTCTTTGCCTATTTCAACCGCGGCACCAGTCTGGTCAATTTGCAGGATTACGCCGGTGCAGCCAGCACCTACGACCAGGCCTTTGCGCTGATGGCCGGCCTGGCGGAGAAAGACCGACCCTGGCGGATGATGTGGTATCAGACCGGCCCCTACTTTGCCTATTACTACACCGGCCGCTATCAGGATGTGGAACGGCTGGCAACCACCACGCTGGACGCCGCGGCTGAGCCGTTTCTGGAAGAAAGTTACGTCTGGCGGGCGCGCGCCCGGCTGGCGCTGGGAAATCGAGCCGGCGCGGCGGAGGACGTGCGCAAAGCGCTGGAATATCACCCCGGTTTTACACCGGCAGTTGAACTGGCAAATTTGCTCGGAATCCAGCCATGAGGGGAGTTAAACCATGCTGCGCATTTTGCACTTTGCCGATGCTCACATAGATATTGCCAATTACGGCCGGCATGACCCGCAAAGCGGCCTGCCCATGCGCGTGCTGGACTTTTTGAAAGCGCTGGATACGATTGTGGATACCGCCATTGCGGAGAACGTTGATCTGGTGCTGTTTGCCGGGGATGCCTACAAAGACCGCACCCCGGCACCGACCTTCCAGCGTGAGTGGGGCAGGCGCATCATCCGTCTCAGCCGTGCCGGCATTCCCTGCGTGCTGCTGATTGGCAACCACGATCTTTCTCCGGCGCTGGGGCGGGCGCACGCTTTACAGGAATATCAGACGCTGGAAGTGGAAAATGTATTGGTGATTGACAAGCCGCGCCTGCTGCGGCCGGATGACCTGTTCGGTTTACCGCTGCAAATCATGGCGATCCCGTGGATTTCGCGTTCTTCGCTGATGGCGCATTTGCAGATCAGCGCAACCGAGCCGCAAAAAATCCATGAGGAAATCGAACAGCGTTTGCAGGAAATTGTGCAGGACTGGTTCAGGCAGACCGACCGCAACCTGCCCACCGTACTGGCGGCCCATGCGACCGTGCAGGGCGCGCGCTACGGCAGAGAACGCAGCATCATGCTGGGCAATGATCTGGTGCTGCCGGGTTCGCTGGTGCGCGACAACCGGTTGGATTATGTGGCGCTGGGTCATATTCACCTGCGCCAGAATTTGAACGAGGGCGGCCATCCGCCGGTGGTGTATCCCGGTTCGATCGAGCGGGTGGATTTTGGGGAGGCGAATGACCGCAAGTACTTTGTGATTGCCAGCGTGGAAAAGGGCAAAACGGAACTGGACTGGCGCGAACTGCACGGCCGGCGTTTTGTTGACCGAACGGTCAACCTGATGGATGCGGCCGCCGCAGCCAGCGACGGCAGCCTTTCGGTGATGGAGCGTATTTCAGGTGCGCTGCCGCCGCGCGAAGAACTCCGCGATGCGATTGTGCGGCTGGCAATTGACTACCCGCGCGACTGGGACGCGCTGATTGACGAGGTCAGCCTGCGCCGCCATGCCGAACTGGCGTTTGATTTTCAACTGGTACGCCGCCCGCACGTTTCGGCCCGCGGGCGCATTGGTGAGGTTGAAAACATTGCGGCCAAGTCCCCGCTGGAATTGCTCGAATTATACTGGGAAACCAAAGGTGAACCACCCGAACACATCGAGGAACTCAAACAACTGGCCGAACAAATCATTCATCAGGCGGAATCTTCAACCATTGAATTTCCCGTTGAATCCGAATGAACAATCCCATTCTTGAAATCGGCTTAATTTTTCTGCTGCTGCTGGCAAATGGATTGTTTGCTTTCTCGGAAATTGCCATGGTTTCGGCGCGCAAGGTGCGCTTGCAGCAAAAAGCCGAGGACGGCGACGCGGCTGCGCGGGCTGCCCTGGAACTGGCCGAATCACCCAACCGTTTTCTCTCGACGGTGCAGATTGGCATTACCCTGATCGGCATTCTGGCCGGCGCGTTGAGCGGTGCAACACTGGCCAACCGGCTGGCGGCCTGGATTGCGCAGGTGGATTTTCTGGCGCCTTACAGCGGCGGACTGGCTCTGGCGCTGGTGGTCATTCTGCTGACCTATTTTTCACTGATCATTGGCGAGTTGATTCCAAAACGGCTGGCGATGAACAACCCCGAAGCCGCTGCCAGTGCGGTTGCCCGTCCGATGCGTTTTCTATCCAATATCACCTTTCCGCTGGTTCGTCTGTTGAGTGCCTCCACCGACCTGGGTCTGCGGATTTTGGGCATTCGTCCATCGAATGAACCGCCGGTAACCGAGGAAGAAATCAGAGTGCTGATGGAGCAGGGTACCCAGGTGGGGGTGTTCGAGGAAGCCGAGCAGGACATGGTGGAGAGTGTTTTCCGCTTGGGCGACCGCTACATTGATTCGATCATGACTCCCCGCACCGAAATTGAATGGATTGATCTGGACGAAAGTCCGCAGGAAATCCTGCAGGATATTCTGGAAAGCAGCCACAGCCGTTTTCCGGCGGCACAGGGCAATCTGGATAATGTCAGCGGCATCCTTTCTGCCAAGGACTTTCTCAGTAAAATGGTCAGCGGAGAACCTTTTGAGGTCAAATCGCTCTTGCAGCCGCCCTTGTTTGTGCCGGACAGCATGTCGGCCCTCAAGGTGCTGCAATTGATTAAGACCGCCGGCGTACATGAAGCGCTGGTGCTGGATGAATACGGCGGTCTGTTGGGAATGGTCACCCTGTATGATGTGCTGCGCGCCATTGTGGGCGAAATGCCCGGCCCCGGCCTGGATGGCGGGCCGCAGATCCTGCAGCGCGAGGATGGTTCGTGGCTGGTGGATGGCCTGCTGCCGGTGGACACCTTGAAAGAATTGCTGGAAACCGAGCAGCTGCCGGAAGAAGAACGGATCGGTTATCAAACGCTGGCGGGCTTCATTCTCAGTCAACTGGGCAGCATCCCCGCTGCCGGTCAGCGCTTTACCTGGGGGGATTTTTCTTTTGAGATTATGGACATGGACGGGCGCAGAATTGATAAGGTGCTGATCAGCCGCCTGCCCACACTGCCGGAGGAAACTGATCCATGATTCCGCTTCGCTTGCAGATAAAGGGTTTTCTTTCCTACCGCCAGGCGGTAGAGATTGATTTCAGCGAACTGCAGCTGGCTTCGATTACCGGCCACAATGGCGCGGGGAAATCCACCCTGCTGGATGCGATTACCTGGGCATTGTTTGGAGAAGCCCGCCGCCGCGATGATGCGATCATCAATAATCAGGAAGATGCCGCAGAAGTCATTTACGAATTTTTATATGAGAACAATCATTACCGTGTGCAGCGCAGCAAAGTCCGCCACAAAACTGCGCTGCTGGAGTTTTACACGCTCAACGAGCAGGGTGTCTGGAAGCCGTTGACCGAGCATTCCCTGACCGAAACCGAAAAACGCATCCGTTCGGTGCTGCGCATGGATTACCAGACCTTCATCAACGCATCCTTTTTCCTGCAGGGCAAAGCCGATCAGTTTGCCCAGCAGAATGCCGCCAACCGCAAACGCATCCTTTCCAATATTCTGGGACTGGAAGTGTGGGAAGCTTACCGCGAGGCTGCCCGAAACCGGCTGCGGGATGCCGAATGGCAGTTGGGCAGTATTGATGAGCAAATCAAAGAAGCCGAAGCCGAATTGTCCGAAGAAGAGGAACGGCGGAAGAAACTGGCGGAATTGAAAAAAGAGTTGAAACAGGTTTCCGCCCTGCGGGAAGCGCAGGAAAAACGGCTGGATGACCTGCGCCGGCTGGCGGCGGCGCTGGAGGAGCAGCACCGCATGGTCAACATGCTGGCTGACCGCCTGAACAGTGCCGAGCAGAAGCACAACGCCAAACTGCAGCGGCTGGAAGAACGCCGCCGCGAGGCAGACCAATTGCAAGAAACACTGGAACAGGCTGAGGTGATTGAGGCAGCCTATGCCGCCTGGCAGGCAAGCCGCGCCGAACTGGAGCGCTGGAATCAACTGGCGCAGCAGTTTCAACAGTTACAACAGCAGCTTGTTGAACCGCAAACCCTGCTGGAAAGCGAACGCGCCCGTCTGCAGGAAGAACTGCGCAGCCTGCAGCAGCAGGAAGATCAGGTCAGGCAGCAGCTAGACCAGCTGGCTGAACTGCGCAACAAACGGCAGGGGTTGATGGACCTGCAGCAGGAACTGAAAGCCCGCCTTGAGGAGCGGGAGCAAATCCAACAGCAAGTGCTGGAACTGAAAGAGCAATTCGCCAGCCGGCGGGTTGAAATTGGCTACTGGCAGGAGAAGATGGACGCGCTGACAGAGCGTCTGGAACGGCTGCATGCCGATGAACAAAGCGGTGTCTGCCCGTTGTGCGGCCAGCCGCTGGGGGCAGCCGAGCGCAAAGCGCTGCTCAAGCAGCTGGAGCAGGAACGCAAAGCAGCCCAGCAGGCGGCTCAAAACCTTCAACAGCAGGTGGCGCAGTACCAGCGCAGCCTGCAGCAGCTGGAAAAACGCCTGAAAGAAACCCAGACCGCCGATCTGGACCTGCAAGCCAATCAGCGGCAGGTGAGCGCGCTGGAAGCGCGTATTCAGCAGATCGAAGAGCGAACCCAGGAGTGGCAGCGCGGCCCGGCAGCGCGCCTGAAAGAGGTGGAACGGATTTTGACCGATGGTCAGTTTGCGCCGGAAGCCCGCCGAAAAATTGCCGAAATCAAAAAGGCACTCGACCGGCTGGGATATGACCCGCAAGGGCACGAAGCCGCCCGGCGGGCCGAGCAGCAAGCCCGCGCCGCGGAACAGGCCCTGCGCCAGCTGGAAGCCGCCCGCGCCCAGTTGAAACCCTTGCTGAATCAAATTGCCGAGCTGGAGCAGGAAACCCGGCAGGATGAAATCCAGATTCAACAGCTGCGCGCCGAATACGAGCAGATTGAAGAAAAGTACCGCCGCGAGTCGGCAGACCTGCCTGACTTGCAGGCGCTGGAACAGGAACTCTTTGCCCGGAAAGATGAAGAGAATCAGCTGCGCTACAAAATTGGCGCCGCCGAACAAAAGGTGAATGTGCTGGTCAGCGTCCGCGCGCGCTTGAAGGAAAACCACAACCGGCGGGAGGAATGCGCCCGCCTGATTGCCCGCTTGAAGATCCTCGACCGCGCCTTTGGCAAGGACGGCGTG
>NZ_JBRCOK010000069.1:0-65899 GCF_053501535.1 Bellilinea sp.
AAAATTGGAAGAAATGTATATTACGGCGGTTACAGTCTGGAAAGCATGGCCGGTTCCAGCGTGAACACCGACACCTTTGTGGGTGTGTATCAGGCAATCTTAAACGGAGAAATAAAGCGCAATCTAAGGGCTTCGGCTGCAGCACTGGAAATTAATGGCAGCATCGGTGGGGATGCAGTGGTGGATGTTTCTTCACCCGAAAGTGGTGATACCGCCATGTGGTTTATGCCCATGCAGCCAGGTTTACCACCTGCGATTCGGCCAGGTTTGCGCATCTCTTCTCAGGCTGTCATCGGGGGAGACTTGAAGTACACCAGCCCCACCGATCAATCTTCAGCCATTCAGGGCCGGCCGGCGGGCCAGATTATCTACCAGACCCCTGTTCCGGCACAAACCGATCAAAAGCCCTCCCCTTCCCAACCACCGCGCGGCATTTTTGCCCTGCCAGTTGTTAAAGCGATTGTCAATCTCTTGCGTAATCTGATTACATTGTTAATTCTCGGTGGTCTGGTGTTGTGGTTGCTGCCCAATTTCTTCCAGCGCACGGTGGACGAAGCCAACCGTCAACCACTGGCTTCCACTGGGGTAGGTTTGCTGGGCTTATTGGGCGGCTACGCCGGGGCTCTCCTTGCCGGCGCAGTGATTTTCGGCGTGGGTATCCTGCTCAGCCTGATTACCCTGGGAGGGTTGAGTAACGCCATATTCGGGATTGGCTTTTCAAGCCTGGCAGTTTTTACAGCCGCCTTCACCCTGCTGGTAGCCTATGGCAGTAAACTGGTCGCATCATTTTGGGTCGGTCAGTTACTGGTACGCCAGATTGCACCGCAGGCACAAAATCCCCGCTTGTGGGCATTGCTGGCCGGTGTGCTGATCTATGTTATGCTGCGTGCCATCCCAATTTTGGGCTGGGTTATTGGCTTGCTCGCCACCCTGCTTGGTTTGGGAGCGCTGTGGTATGCATTCCAATCTTATCGAAAGCCGCTACCTGCTTTAGCAGAGCAAACACCTGCCTGAAAACACACCCTGTTTCATGGAATGGTGGGCGGATTGACCGGTATGTGAGTCAATCCGCTTTTTTACAGGATAACAACCAGTTCTTAAACCGCTTTTGAACCGTTCTTAATCTTCCTGTCTGATAATACGCTTGGGAATCAATCCAATCAGCGAGGATTTATGGGACAGGCAGATTTGCACATTCACACCATTTACAGTTATGACGGCACTGCTACTCTTGAAGCAGTGCTGAAACATGCCCACCGTGCCGGATTGGATGTCATCGCCATCACCGATCATGATGAGATACGCGGTGCACTGCGTGCAGAAGAACTCGGCTATCAATATGAGTTGGGGGTCATCCCTGGCATTGAGGTATCCACTGCCGAAGGGCATTTGCTGACCCTGTTTGTGCGCACCCTCATCCCCGCCGGCCAATCCTTAATCGAAACACTACAACGCGTTTATGAAGCAGGCGGATTGGCGATTGCCGCTCATCCGCTGGCGTTAGGCGCGCACAGCTTGAACGAAACCGCCATCCGCCGTGCCCTGGAAACACCCATCGGTCAGCAGACCCTGCTGGGAGTTGAAACCCTGAACGCAAGTTTGTTTTACCGGGGCAGCAATTTGCGGGCAGCACGATTAGCTCAGCGGGTAGGGCTTGCCACAGTTGGATGCAGTGATTCACATGTTGGTTGGAACATTGGCCATGCCCGCACACTCTTTCGGGGAAACACACCCCAGGATCTGCGCTATGCACTGCTGCAGAAACAAACCCGGGCAGTCTACGCCCACCCACGCCGCACTCCCCTGTTTTTTGCAGATCACCTGCTGCGTTCTGCGCTGCGCCGCATGGGTTGGGTCAGCACCTGGTCAGACACCGCCCGCTCACCGGCGTTGAGACGCATGGAACGCGTCCATGCTGAGATCTAACGAAAATTTTAATATTCAAACAGATGTATTGCTGGCTGGATTTGGGTATAATGAATATAGTTAATTCATTATCACCCTTTCTTCGCTGCGCGTCGGTATTGCATAGGGGAGGTAATCATCGAAACCGATGGCAGATTCCAGCACAACGAACGATTCACCCGCTCAAAACCCGAAACAAGCGAGAAAACCGCGTCTTAATCAACCGTCCTCTCGGTGGGGAATGGTTTACCAGAATTCACGACAAAGCCGACGCTCCCGATATCTGCTGCGCCTTAACCGGCAGTTACGCCGGCAACTGTCCCTGCTGCGTAATGGGAACGGTAATGCCACCGAAACAGATCTGATTTTCCGGCAAAACTTTCTTTCACTGCCCGATCCAATTCTCATCTGGCGCAAAGACGAGCAGGGGGTTGTCCGCCTGATGATGTTCAATCAGGCTGCCATGGAAATGTCCCTGGGGCGGATTAAGGACTTCACCGGCATATCGGTTGATGATTTCTTTTCTCATGAGCCACATGTAGCCGAAATCATTCATCAGGTTTTCCGCACCGGCAAGCCCAAGCGAATTGAAACGCCCAGCCGGCTGCGCACCACCGGTGAAGAGAAATGGATTCAGGCGGATTATGTCCCTGTTTCCCGGCGCTATTTGTTGAACATTATTCGCGATATCACCCATCAAAAATTAAAACAGCAAGCCGAGGAAGAACAACGCTCCAAAATTGAATTGCTGCGTCAGGCAATGACCGCCTTCACCTCGGTGCTGAACCTGCGTCAGGTCCTCTCTCAGGTGATGGAGTACCTGAAAATGCTCATCCCTTACGACCGTGCCTTTTTGTACCTGCTGGATAAGGACGAACTGGAAATTGCTGCTGCAGCCGGTTTCAGCAATAACGATGATTATCTCGGCAGGCGCATCCCTGCCCGCAACCCGCAATTTGAGGCGATTAACCGCAATCGTTATCCGCTCTATTTAGATGACGCCGAAACCTACCGCCCCTTTCAGGAATTGGAGGATTTGAACTGCGGCAAGGCCTGGCTTGGAATTCCAATGCTCGGTCATGGACAGGTAATCGGCTATTTGAGCATTTACAATTCCAACAGCGGTATCTATGGGGGTAACGAAGCCGAACTGGGGCAAACCTTTGCCAGTCAGGCCGCCATTGCCATTGAAAATGCGCGGCTCTTTCAGCAGGTTCAGCAATACGCCATCACCGACGGGCTGACCGGCTTTTACAACCGCCGCTATTTCTATGAACTGGCCGAGATCGAAATGCGCCGATCCCAGCGTTATGGCAGCGACCTGTCATTAATCCTGATTGATATTGACCTCTTCAAAAATGTCAACGATCGGCTAGGACACACGGCCGGCGATCAGGTCTTGATTCATCTCAGTCAATGTTTGCGATCCCAAATCCGCGCCAGTGACAGTATCGGTCGTTACGGCGGTGAAGAATTTGTGATTCTGCTGCCGGAAACCAATGCAAAAAATGCAGTGGAAGTTGCTGAACGACTGCGCAGGTCCGCCGAGGAGTGCGTCACTGATATTGGTCATACCAAAGTACACATTACCATCAGCCTGGGGGTGGCGCAGATGGACGAGGACTGCCAGAGCGTTGATGAGCTTTTCCATCGCGCCGACCGCGCCCTGTATTTGGCCAAGCAAAACGGACGCAATCGAGTTTGTATCTGGCAGGCCTATTTGCGGGAATAACCTGCTATAATATATTTTTAATCATAGAATATTGCCAACCTGCCAAAGGAATCTCTTTTCATGCGCCGTGAAGTGTTGACCTGGAACGACGTTGACAAACTGATTGACCATCTTATCCCCCAGTTTGAAGTGGAATTTGACGCCATGGTGATGATCACCCATGGCGGAATTATTCCCGGTGGAATGCTGGCGGAAGCGCTCAAGTTGAGCATCATCCTGACTGCTTCGGTGGACTTTCCGGCCGAAATGGAACAGGAACACGATAAAGAAAAAACGCGCTGGCTGGCCTGGCCGAAATTTTTACAGTTCCCGGAAAACAATTTGCTGCGCGGCAGACGTATCCTGGTCGTAGATGATGTTTGGGGTTCCGGGCGAACGATTACCGCGGTTAAAAACCGCATTACCGCTGCAGCTGGCGTCCCCTACACCTGTGTTTTGCACTTCAACCCGTACCGCAATCTTTTCGGCACTGCCCGTCCCGATTATTACGCCGCCATCACCGATGCCTACATTGTCTATCCGTGGGAAATTGCGCGCGGCACGCAGAATCTCTTACTGCGTGATTTATAGCAGCACCTGCCGATAAGCGGTACACATTTGATCAAGATCGAAATATTCTTCTGCTATCCGCCGGGCAATCGAACGAAACCGCATGGGTTCCCGGAGGATTTCTAAAACGGCATCCGCCAACGGCTCAAAACGCGGTAATTCAGCACGCCATGGGTTGTTTCCATATTCCACCACCCGGCCGCTATCCCCCACCACCAGTTCGGGAAGCGCGCCGGTTGCAAAGGCTGCCACGGGAGTGCCGCAGGCCAGCGCTTCAATCACCGAATTGGGACAGGCGGCATGAAGATCGGTGGAAAGAAAAAGATGCGCCTGCCGGTTCAAGCCCGGAATTTGTGCGGGTGGAACAACCCCCGTTAAGCGGATTCTTAAATTCGGGTAGGTTTGCACCAACCGGCTGGCATGGGTCTGGTTCACCTCCCCGGTAATGACCACCTCCACCGGTAAATTGACCTTTTGTTGAAGGGCAGCCCCAAAACCTGCCGCAATTTCCAATCCGATTTCGAATCCGCCTTTCAGATGGCCTTCCACCACCTGCACTCTGACCCGATCGATCGGTGGACTTTCCTCCCCGTGGGGAGAAAATTCCGCCAAATCCACCCCGTTCCAGATGACCGTATTTTTAACCGGCGTCTTTCCAAATGTCTGCTCCCACCAGCGGTGAGCAAAGTGGCTCTGATACACTACAAAATCCGCCAGAAAGCGGCGGGTAAAAGCCAGCAGCAAATTGCCGGCTTCCGCCCGTAAATAATGCCGCCAGCCGGTTTTCCGGTAGCGGTGTATCCAGTTGATGCCATTCAAGCGCTGCACGACCCGAACGCCGCGGCGGCGCGCCTGCAAAATGGGTAGAATGTGACGGGTGCCCGCAATGATCAAAATTGCCCGTGTATCGCTGCGCTGCGGGTCATGGTGAACCTCAACCCCCAGGCGAGCCATGCCGGCTTTGAAGCGGGCGGAAAAAGAAGCCGGGCCGGCCAGTGCCTGAATCTGGGGGAGCAGACAGATGCTGCCGCTGCTCATCTGCCTCCCGGCTCTTTAAAATTCTGCACGGCTGCCACAATTCGCTCGGCAGCATGTCCATCGCCGAAGGGGTTTTCGGCGCTGACCATCGCCCGGTAGGCGTTTTCATCCTCTAACAGCTGGCTGGCCTCACGGACAATTTTTTCCGGATTCCAGCCGACCAGTTTCAACACCCCCGCCTCCACTCCTTCGGGGCGTTCGGTTGTATTCCGCAGCACCAGCGTGGGTTTTCCTAAACCGGTGGCTTCTTCCTGAATGCCTCCGGAATCGGTCAGCACCAGACGGGCAGCCTGCAGCAGATGCACCATCGTCAGGTATTCCAGCGGCGGCAGCAGGGCAATGTTCGGAACACCGCTGAGCAGGCGGTAGACCGGTTCCTGCACATTTGGGTTCAAGTGAACGGGGTAAATGATCTGGATTTCCTTGCTGTAGCGCATTGCCAGTTGTTTGAGGGCGTGGCAAATTGCCTCCAACGGCTCGCCAAAGTTCTCACGCCGGTGAGCGGTCACCAGCAGCAATTGTTTCCCGTCCTCACCAATTTGATATTGTTCCAGCAGCTGGCGTGCCTTCGCCGGCATTGGACGCCGCACAATCTGGTTAAGGGCATCAATCACCGGATTCCCGGTAACCACAATCCGCCAATCCTCAACGCCCTCTCTGAGCAGGTTTTCACGGCTGTGGCGGGTTGGGGCAAGGTGCAGATCCGCAACCACGCTGGCAACCCGGCGATTGACTTCTTCGGGGAAGGGCTGCCAGCGGTCGCCGGAACGCAAACCGGCTTCGACATGCCCAACCTTAATCCGTTGATAATAACCCAGCAGCGCCGCAGCCATCACAGTGGTGGTATCACCCTGTACCAGCATCCAGTCCGGCTGGAGATCGCGTAACACCGGGTCCAGGTGCGTGAAAATGGCGGCGGTCAACTGGGCCAGCGTTTGATTTGGCTGCATCAGGTTCAGATCGTAATCGGGTTGAATATTGAACAATTCCAGCACCTGATCCAGCATCTGGCGGTGCTGAGCGGTGACAATCACCCGTGATTCAATTTCAGGCGCGTTTGCCAGCGCCTGAACCACCGGCGCCATTTTAACCGCCTCCGGACGGGTGCCAAAAATGGAAACAACCCGCAATTTTCGACTCATTGGGTCTTCCCCACCCCCAAGCGGAAGACCCGAAAACCGGCTTGCTGCCACTCCTGCGCCTTCCAGCCATTGACGGTATCCAGAACCATCTTTGCCGCGGTCATCCTCGCCACTTCCTGCGGATTCAGGTTTTTGAACTGGTCGTGAGCGACCAGCAAAATCAGCAATTCAGCTTCTTCTATGGCGGTCTGTAAAGAGTTCGTGCTGGCCACACCGTTGAAAGCATAATTGGTTTTGTACGGCTCAAAAGCCCGAACCTGTGCCCCGGCTGACTGCAGCAAATGCACCACCTCAACCGCCGGACTCTCGCGCAAATCGTCCACATTGGGCTTATAAGCCAGTCCCAGCGCAGCAATCCGCCGTCCGCTCAGGTCGCCCAGAATTTGCCGCGCCAGTTGCACCACAAAACGCGGCTGGTCGTCGTTGACTTTGCGGGCGGTTCGAATCAGCGGAGTTAAATCCGGGGCAGCCTCCACCAAAAACCATGGGTCCACACTGATGCAATGTCCGCCAACGCCAGGGCCGGGCGAAAGAATGTTGACGCGCGGATGGCGGTTGGCCAGCCGAATGGCATCCCATACGTCCACACCAAAGCGATCCGCCAGGCGGGAAAACTCATTGGCTATGGCGATGTTGACATCGCGGTAGGTATTCTCCATCAGTTTGACCATTTCGGCAGTGGTGGCATCGGTGAGAATAATTTCCCCGCGCACAAAGATGGAATACAAATCCCGCCCAGCCTGCGCAGATTCGGGGTTAACGCCGCCGATGATGCGCGCGTTTTCGATTAATTCGCGTAAGATTTGGCCGGGCAGCACACGTTCCGGGGAATAAGCAAGATAAAAATCCTCCCCGGCTTTCAATCCGCTTTTTTCCAGAATCGGCGCTACCAGATTAACCGTAGTCAAAGGCGGCGAGGTTGACTCAAGGATGACCAGATTGCCCTTGCGCAGGTGCGGGACAATTGCCTCACTGGCAGACTGGACAGCGCGCATGTCTGCCCGCTTGTCTTCATAAAATGGTGTCGGCACGGCGATAATAAACGCATCCGCCGGTTGTGGCTGCTGGGCAACGATCAAATTACCGGAACGCAGCGCCGCCTGCACCAGCGTTCGCAGGCCGGGTTCGTAAAGATGCAGATGACCGTTTTGCAGTCCGTTGACAATCTGGGGATTGACATCCACCCCCACCACTTTCAATCCATGCGTTGCGAATGTACTGGCTGTCGGCAAGCCGATATAGCCCAAACCTAAAACGCAGATCGTTTGAAATTTCACGCGGGCTCCTTGAGGATTGCAGATGTTGTTCGAAATTATATCCCAAACCCTCCCAAACCGGCTTAAATCCTTCCGAAACCCGGCTTGAAAGTATAATTGGAGAGATGTCCACCGTCCCCGATCCTGCACCGCCCCGTTCAGCTGTTCGACAAATTGCCCGGGCTGCCGGCACCGTCATGGCAGCCTTTGTATTGACCCAATTGCTGGGGCTGGCGCGCACCATTCTGGTTTACCGCGCCTTTGGCATCAGCGCTGACCTGGATTCATTTAACGCTGCCAACCGGGTGACTGAAATGTTGTTTAACCTGATGGCAAGCGGAGCTTTGGGTTCGGCTTTTATCCCCACTTTTACCGGCCTGCTGGCCCGCGATCAACGCCAAACCGCCTGGAAACTGGCTTCAGCAGTAGCCAACCTGCTGTTCATCTTATTGACACTGATTGCAGTACTGGTTTTCTTCTTTGCCCCGCAGGTGGTACGACAGGGTCTGTTCATCCTCGCGCCGGATCTGTCCATCGGGCAGGAACAAACCACCATTGTTTTACTGCGCTGGCTGCTGCCCACCGTCATCCTCTTCGGCTTGAGCGGGCTGGTGATGGGCATCCTCAATGCTCATCAAAAATTCTGGCTGCCTGCCATTGCCCCGGCCATGTACTCACTGGGTCAAATCGGAGGGGTGTTGCTTCTGCCTCAGGAATGGGGCATTTACCGGCTGGCTGTTGGCGCTTTGGTCGGCTCAGCCCTCCATCTGGGTGTGCAACTTCCTCAATTGTTGCGGTTGAACGGCCGCTACATCCCCACCCTCGGCATCCGCATGGCTGAAGTGCGGGAAGTGGCCCGCCTGATGGGGCCGCGGGTGTTAGGGGTTGCCGTGGTGCAAATCAATTTCATCGTCAACACCATCATCGGGCTCAGCCTGCCGGAGGGCAGCGTTTCATCCCTGACCCTGGCTTTCACACTCATGCTCATGCCCCAAGCTGCCATTGCCCAGTCGGTTGCAATTGCCGCCATGCCAACTTTTTCTGCGCAGGCTGCGCTGGGAAAACTGGATGAAATGCGCACCTCACTTTCTGAAAGCCTGCGGGGAGTGTTGTTGCTTGCCGTGCCAGCCGCATTGGGTTTAATTACCGTGCGCATCCCGTTGGTGCGCTGGTTGTATGAAGGGGGTGAATTTACCCCGCGTTCAACTGAAATGGTCGCCTGGGCGCTGCTTTGGTACGCATTGGGACTGGTATTCCATTCACTTCTGGAAATCATCGTGCGCGCTTTTTACGCCCTGCATGATACCCGCACCCCGGTCAGTGTAACTGCCGGGGCAATGACGCTCAATATCGTGTTCAGCCTGACCTTTCCAGCATGGTTTGAGCGCTTTGGATGGATGCCGCATGGTGGGCTGGCGTTGGCCAATTCACTGGCTACCTTTTTGGAATGTAGTTTGTTGTTGTTTTTGCTGCAACGCCGCCTTGGAGGGTTACAGGGCAGCAAATTGCTGGCTGGGACAAAGATTGCTGTGTTGGGCGGCCTGGCAATGATGCTGCTGGTAACACTCTGGTTAAAATTTCACCCGCCGCTGGGAGACAGCCTGATCGTCCTCAGCTCGGTTGGAATTGGCGGCGTGGTTTATGCTGCCATGCTGTGGATTCAGCGCACCCCCGAGTTGTTTTTTATGTGGGGCAGCTTAATCCGACGCGCCCGTCAGATTTTTGAAACCAGAACCGGTTAGAAATGACCCCCAAACCCCATTTGACAAGGAGGAAACCCATGACTGAATCGATCGGTAAAACTTTCTGGCAGAACACCAAACCGGCCTTTGTGCCTCAATCCCCACAAAGTCGGGGCGAACCGCAGCCGCCACTCGAACTGCCCTACGACCCCACTGCCAGGTTGATTCCATTGATAAACCCAGACCGGCTTTCTCTCCCTTCCGCTTCGCTTTGGGATGTAATGGCCAAAAGAACAACCCTGCGTCGTTACAGCAGCCAATCTCTGACACTGAACGAGCTTTCAGCTCTGTTGTGGTTCACCCAGGGTGTCAAAGAAGTCACCAACCGGCCGGTGACCTTGCGAACCGTGCCGTCTGCCGGCGCACGTCATGCTTTTGAAACCTACCTGCTGGTCAACCGCGTGGAAGATCTGCAGCCGGGAATTTACCGATACATCGCGCTGGAACACGCCCTGCTGGGCTTGAACTTTGAAGGGGATGTCAACGAACAGCTGACTCAGGCCTGCTTCAACCAGCGTCAGGTAGCAACCAGCGCGGTGACCTTCTTCTGGGCAGCGGTCGTGGAACGCATGCAGTGGCGCTATCCGGAACGCGGATACCGTTACCTGCTGCTGGACGCCGGTCACATCTGCCAGAATCTGTATCTGGCAGCCGAAGGTTTGGGCTGCGGCGTGTGTGCAATTGCGGCTTATGATGATGATGCGGTCAATGCGGCGCTGGGGCTGGATGGCGAAGCCATCTTTGTGGCTTATGCCGCCTCGCTCGGTAAACGGATGAGCTAGCCCGCCGTTATCCTCCTGCCCTGCGCAATCTTTCCAGCACAGCCTCATAAGCCTGCCGGTTTGGCGGATTCAGGTGGATGATTTCCTGAACGGTAAGAATGGAAGCTTCGTAATTGCCTGATTCAGCATAATGTTCCGCCAGCGTATCCAGTTCAGAAATGGCCTCAGCAATTTGCTGAGAGCGTTTGTATAAATCCGCCAGCCGGCGGTGTAATTCAAACTTCTCCGGCTGTTCAAACAAAATTCCTTTGACGAATTGAATGGCCGCTTCGTGCTGGTGCAGCCCTTCAAGAATACTGATGAAATTATCCACTTCGAGGTAAGCCGCCTTGTCCTGACCAACCTGAAAATTCAAAACCACAATACGGGTTCTCAGGGTTGGGTCATTGGGCTGGAGGGAACGCATTTGTTCATAAAAACGGAGTGCCTGACGCCATTCCAGACGCTGCATGTCAATCTCCGCCAGATAGCCAAGCAGCTGGTAAGCCCACTGCCGGCTGCGGCGGGATTGCTGTGCCAGCTTCAATGCATCCAGATAAGTCTGACGGGCGGTATCCAGATCAGCCAGCTGATTGTAAAAATCAGCGATCTCTAAATACTGCTTGAGCGCATCATCTATCCGTCCCTGTTCGGTGAGCATGCGCAGCAGCTTTTTTCGGGTGTTAATATCCGCCGGAGAAAGTTGAATGATTCTCTCCAAAATCTGAATGGCCTGACCGGCCTCCCCGCGCACGTTGTAGAGATCGGCTACCAGTTGATACTTGGCAATGGCTTCCTGAATCTGACCGCTGGCCACCAGCAATTCAGCAATCTGAACGTGCAGCGGCAGGTAGGTAGGCGCAAAATCTATGGCGTAATGCGCTTCTTCCAGGGCGGTACGATACTTGCCCTGCTGCATAAAATCCCGAATTCTTCCGATGGCTTCGATTACCTCTGAACTGCGCGATTCCAACAGCAGACTTGCCAGCGGAGAAGGGGGTGACTGAGGTGAAGGCGGAGGTAGCTGCTCGCGCACCTTTGCCAGAAATTCGCGCCAGTCGGCGCGCAAAAGTTGATCGGCAATCGTATCGCACAGGGTTTTTAAGCTCTGGATATCACTCATCTGAGCCTGTGCCTCAATGATCGGCTCGTAAATCTGGCGCAGTTCTTCCCGCTGCTCCAGCGCAACCGTTTCAGCATCCGCCAGACGCAACGCCTGAAGATACGCCGTGGCAGCCTCTTTGTAATTATCGGTACGGTAGTAAATTTTGGCTAACAGCAGGTAAGAAGCCAGCGAAAATTCGGGATGTTTGACCGCCTTGAGCAAAATGGGCAAGGCTTTTTGAGGCTGTTTTTCTGCCAGCAGCATCCCCAAATCAAAATACAGGGCTGGATGAGAAAAGCCCAAGTCATAGGCGCGTTCCAGTTCTTCGGCTGCCTGTTTTTCCTGTCCCATCGTTTGCGATTCAATTGCCTGTCCGATGTGCAGCAAAACACGGGTGCGGGTGGACGGATCCAGCACCAATTCCCCCGTTCCACGCATCAAGGCGTTGATTCCACGCCGTGAAGAGGAAGTCTCCGCGCCGGAAAACTCCTCCGGGGTATCAAACAGCAATTCTGCCAGTTGAATTAACGCCCGCTGGCGGGTTTCGGCAATTGGATCCATCGAAGGGGGTTGATTGGTTTGTTGAGGGGCTTCCAGTTGTTTGACCTCTGCCATCCGCATCGGTCCTGTCCCGCCGCGGGGGCGCAGCGGTTTGGGCATTGGCTGACCGGTTTTCAACATCTGGAATGCCTGTGTTGCTTCGGCACTGCCGGGTATCAATTTCAGGGCATACAACACAATTTGTTGGGCTTTTTGAATATCCCCCGCATGCTGCATCAGACTTGCACAGGCTATCAGTTCTGAAACAGCCTCAGCTTTCTTGCCTAAGCGCTCGTAAATCAACGCCAGCCGCGAATGGGCCGTAAAAATTTCGGGGTTGAGGCTGAGCACCCTTTGCCAGCCTTCTATGGATTTTTCCACATCCCTGGCTTTGAGGTGAAGTTCAGCAGCCTGCATGCCGGCACGGATAGCCTCATTCAATCTCCCCTGCCGTTCGAAAATCCGCGCCATCTTTTCAGCCGGAATTGGATCTTCGGGGTTAATCAGCGCAACCCGTTTATAGACTTGAAGGGCTTCGTCAAAATCCTGCAATTCAAACAACGCCAACCCTAAATTGCTCAGCGCGGCAGGATGATCCGGATACTCCTCCAGAGCCGCTCGATAATAGCGGGCTGCCTGCTCCCATTCCTGATCCCAGGCCGCCGAATGCCCCTTGTTCATGGCTTCATCAAATCGTTTCTGGTCGCCAGCCATGTTCCTCCGATTTATTCCCTCAATGGTTTATTTCTCAATTACTTTAACCGATTGACAGCCAAAACGCAAAGAAATTCGGATAACAATTCCGCAAGGTGACTTGCCGGGCGTCAACCTCACGGCAACACCTCCAGTGAACCCCAGTTATGCCCCCAGCGGGCTTCGGTCACCAGCGGGATGGAGAGAGGGTAGGCATTTTCCATTACTCCGCGTACCACCTGCACGGTCTCATCCCTTTCGTTTTCCGGCACTTCCAGCACCAGTTCATCGTGTACCTGCAGTAACATGCGCGCTCCCAGACCCGCTTCTTTCAAGGCCGGCGGCAGGCGTACCATTGCCAGCTTCATGATGTCGGCAGCCGTTCCCTGAACCGGCGCGTTGATCGCCTCCCGCTCCTCCCGCGCCCGCAGGGCCGGATTGGCATTGCTCTTCAGATTGGGAAAATAACGCCGCCTTCCCAACAGAGTTTCCACATATCCCTGACGAGCTGCCTGACGGCGCAGACCGTCCAAAAAGGCTTTTACGCCGGGGAATTGCTGAAAGTAAGCTTTGACAAAGTTTTCCGCTTCTGCCAGAGTGAGGCCGGTGGAACGATGCAGCCCAAAAGCACTCATGCCATAAATCAAACCAAAGTTAATTGCCTTGGCGTGACGGCGCTGCTCTTTGGTGACCTGTTCAAGTTCAACCCCATAAATAGCCGCCGCCGTAGCCGCGTGAATATCCAACCCGGCGCGAAAAGCCGCCAGCATGGCTTCATCCTGTGCCATGTGGGCCACAATTCTCAATTCAATCTGCGAATAGTCCACAGACAGCAAGCGGTAGCCCGGCGCTGCGATGAAAGCATTGCGTACCAGCCGCCCGGTTTCGGTACGGGTGGGAATATTTTGCAAATTCGGGTCAGAAGAGGCCAATCGCCCGGTAACCGAGCCGGTTTGATTGTAAGAAGTGTGCACCCGCCCGGTTCGGGGATTAATTTGCTGCGGCAGGGCATCCACATAAGTGGATTTAAGCTTGGACAGCTCGCGGTATTCCAGAATTTTTTCCACTACCGGATGCTGATCGCGCAGTTCTTCCAGCACACCGGCAGAAGTCGAAAAATGTCCGGAGGTGGTCTTCTTGCGCCGATCCGGCGGTTCCAGTTTGAGGGTTTCAAACAACACTTTGGATAGCTGCTGGGTGGAATTGAGGTTGAATGAATACCCCACCACCTGGAAAATATCCTTCTCAATTTGAAACAAACGGCTGGTCAACTCATGCGACATTTGTTGCAGGAATGGCACATCCAGCATGACCCCATTGCGCTCCATCATCCCCAGCACCGGCACAAGCGGCATTTCAATTTCCTCGAATAAACGGACGGCATTGACCTGTTCGAGCCGTTCGCGCAGTAAAGGCATCAACCGCAGGCAGATTTCCGCATCAGCGGCAGCGTAGGCTGCAACCGATGAAACCGGTACACGATCCATCGTCAACTGATTTTTTCCCTTGCCGATCAGTTCTTCGATGTGGGTCATTTGCACACCAAGATAGGTTTCAGCCAGTTCTTTCAGCCCCAAATTGTAACTATCCGGTTGCACCAGCCAGGCAGCAATCATCGTGTCAAAAGTCAGCGGCGCAACCGAAACCCCCTGATTCTCCAGCACCAGTGCATCGTATTTCAGGTTGTGACCGATTTTGGCAACCTGCGAAGAGGTCAACACCGGATGTAACGCCTTCAAAACCTCTTCGGCGGGCAGCTGCTCCTCGCCGGTACGATGCCCCACCGGCAGGTAGTAACCCTGTCCGGCTTCAAAGGCCAGTGAAAGGCCAACCAGTTCTGCCCGCATCGGGTCGGTGGAGGTAGTTTCGGTATCCAGCGAAAGGACAGGCACGTTTTCAAGTTTTCGGCAAAGTTCTGCCAGCGCTTCGCGGGTTTGAACGGTAATCCACGCACCATCCTGCGGCGGAGGTTCTCCAATCCTGACCAGCGGTTCACCAAACAGCAATAACTGCTGCCCGGCTGAGGGGGCAGGAACAACCCGGCTTTCCAGTTTTTTAAGGCGCGGCAGCAGAGAACGAAACTCCAACTGCTGGAAGAACCCTTCCACCCCAGCCACATTGATCTGGCCTGTGCGCGCCTTTTCCAGGGAGAGCATTACCGGCAGGTCGGTACGAATGGTTGCCAGTTGCCGGCTCAGGTAAGCTTTATCACGGTCTTTTTCCAGTAACGTTCGCACCCGGGTGGGAATCTGATCCAGATGGGCGTAAATGTCATCGAGATTGGCGTACTGCTGCAACAGGGTGATCGCGGTTTTTTCTCCAATTCCGCCAACCCCGGGGATGTTATCCGACTTATCCCCCACCAGCGCTTTGTAATCCACCACCTGTTCCGGGCGTATGCCCAGCGTTTCGATGACTTCTTTCACACCGAAATCGCGGGCCTCAGAAAGTTTGCTGCCGGCCAGATTGACGATGACCCGATCATTGACCAGTTGCAGCAAATCCCGATCACCGGTGATAATTTTGACCCCCAGACCGTTTTCCGCCGCCTGACGGGCAATACTGCCCAAAACATCATCCGCCTCATAACCCTCAGCCTCGAGGCGGGGAAAGCCAAACACATCCACCATTTCGCGAATCCGCTCAATTTGCGGGCGCAAATCGTCCGGCATTTTTGCGCGGGTGGCTTTGTATTCGGCATAGAGGTCGTTTCGGAAGGTGGCTCCGGTATCGAAGGCAACCGCCAGATATTCGGGATTTTCCTGTTCCAGCAAACGCAGCAAAACACTGGCAAAACCATAAATTCCGGCCGTCGGTTCGCCGCTGCTGGTGGTCAATTGTTGACCTGAAAGGGTAATTGCAAAGTAGGTGCGGTAGGCTAAAGCATGTCCATCAATCAAATAAAGAATGGGCGGCATCGGGTTTCACCTGAAAGATGATTTAAGCAAACAAGCAACCATTCATGCGGAGAGAAATCCCTGTCGGCGGCGGGTGCGGATGATAAAGTCCTCAATCAGCCAGGTTTCCGGGGCATTTCGGCTGCGCAGGATCAGATGAGCAGAAGCCCAAAAATTGCCTTTGCCCGCCAGATCGGGAATGCACTTTGCCAGATGAATGGCGCTTTGATCTCTCACAATTCGCACCACATGCCCGGGAGATACCGCCGGCGGCAGGTTAACCGTCCACATCCAATAACGCGGCTCAACATCCAGCGATTCCAGCGTGTACCCCAGTGTAGCACAAAAATCCGGCATCCAACGGCGCAGTTCCTCGCCGATTTCCCCTTCCAGAGTTGCCTGCGGAGAACGGGGCAGTAAAATGCAAGTGTAGGACTGGCGTACCTCGCCGGTAAATTCTTCTCCACGGGGAGGTAGTTGCGTCTTTCGACTGGGGCGGGTCTCTTCCAGGGCTGTCGGGCTTTCGGCAAACGACGGCTCTGCTTTTACGGACGCCTGAGGTGACAGCGCGTTCGCTTCTGCTTCAAACGAAGATAAGAAATCACTCTCCGGCTGCCAGTCTTGCGAAGAGGGCACTTTTTCATCTTCCAGCGGGTCAGGCGGAGGGAGAATACCCAACAAATCATCCAGTCGGACCTGCTCAAATTCGGTAAGAGGTTCACCCTCCTCAAGTGAACCATCCTCCGCTGCTTGAGCCAGTTCTTCCTCATCTAGAGCTGGTAAAACCAGTTCTCCAGAGGACGCCCGGTTATTCTTCAAGAATTCTGGCGGCAGGTCATTCCAGCGGTCAACAAACCACTGACTCACACGGCGCGCTTCCCGCAGGGAGGTGTGCGCATCAAACAGCAGCCCCAGGGGCGCACCTTCCGAAAGCAGGGTTGCGTAAAGCAGCACATCCCGATTGGCAATGTGCGGACGGAAGTAGCGTACCAGGTCTGTGCGCCGTTCATTTTGCCAGAACCGCCCTAAAACCAACCCGGCTTCCCGCAAGTCCTCGTTTTCGAGATTTCCCACCAGCAAAGGCGGTTGAGCCTGCCGCAAAATGATCACCCCCAGCGCATTCGATTCCTTCAACCAATCCGATAACAACTGCTGTGGCTGTGCAGGTAAGGGAGATTCGGGCAAGGTAGGCGAGAGGGATGCAGATGAGTCGCTCTGATTCCCTTGCAAGGCCGCCAGCAAATCCGGCAGGTAAAACGGCTTGATCAGCACAGTTTCCGGACGAAGCAGCCCCACAATTGGATGAAGGCGGTCGTTATCGGGCGGGAAGATGATCAAGCGGGAGGGCTGTACCTCCTGCACCAGTTGCAGCCACTCCTGTTGAATGTCCTCGCCCGCATCCAGATCTACCACCAGCGCCTCAAACCCCTTTTCCTCAAGCATCTGACGGACTTGCTCAACCTGGCCGGCGGCAGCAACCTGCCCGAAACCGCTGCCCTTCAGACTGTTCAACAGCAGGGTTCGGAAAGGCTCATGAATGCTGAATACCAGCACTTTTCCGTCCATACTTTAAAGTCTATCACGTGCAGGAATGGGATACAAGCCAATTTTTGCCCGGTCATGTCGAGTCATCATGCTTTGTCTGTTGCAATCCTCATGCCGGTTTGAGTATTCCGGTTTGCAATCCTGTTCTAATGAGGCTATACTAAAGATGACATCGGAGGAGATATGTTTCCACTCAAAGATACCATTCGCTCCAGGTCACTCCCCATCATGACCTGGCTCATCATTCTGGTGAATACTTTCGTTTTCGTATTTATCGAATTGAATCTGAATCCCTTTCAACTGGAACGTTTCATTCGCACCTTTGGGCTGCTGGGCAGCCGCATCCAAATAGAAAATCCGCTGACATGGTATCCTCTCCTGACCCATATGTTCCTGCACGGTGGATGGGTGCATTTTCTCAGCAATATGTGGACGCTGTTCATCTTCGGGGATAATGTCGAAGACCGGATGGGGTCTTTCCGCTTTCTTGTGTTTTATGTGTTCGGCGGCGTTGCTGCTGGAATGCTGCAGCTGCTGCTGGGCGCCCCAAACATTCCCTCGATTGGCGCATCCGGGGCAATTGCAGCAGTGTTGGGAGCCTACTTCCTGTTTTTCCCGCGTGCTCAGGTCATCACGTTCGTGCCGGTCTTTTTTCTGCCATGGTTTGTCAACATCCCGGCCGTCATCTATCTTGGATTCTGGTTCGTTTCCCAGTTATTCTCTGGCCTGGTATCCCTTGCACTGCCGGCCGGCATGAGCATGGGCGGAATTGCCTGGTGGGCGCACATTGGCGGATTTTTATTCGGCTTGCTGCTCGCCTTGCCATTCAGCGCTTCTAATCGTACCAGAGTCTATTGGTACCGCGACGAATATTACCCATGGTAACCCAACTTTGAAACTCAAAAGGGAGGCCTTATGGACCTGATCAATCTTCTCTGGCTCTTTCTCATCATTTCCAGTCTGGTGCCGCTTTTCCGGCAAAAAATCATTGAAGCCGACCGCCTGCGTTTGATGAGAACGATAGAAACCAAACGCGGCTCACGCGTCATCGCCCTCATTCACCGCCAGGAAAGCATGAGTTTTCTGGGTTTTCCGGTTGCCCGCTACATTGATATTCAGGATTCGGAACAGGTGCTGCGCGCCATCAAACTGACCGATCCAAAACTGCCGATTGACATTATCCTCCACACCCCCGGCGGCCTGGTACTGGCTGCCGAACAGATTGCCAATGCGCTTGCCCGTCATGAAGGCAAGGTAACGGTCATGGTGCCGCATTACGCCATGTCCGGTGGGACAATGATTGCGCTGGCGGCCGATGAAATCCTCATGGATGAAAACGCCGTCCTCGGCCCGGTGGATCCGCAAATTGGCAACTTTCCCGCGGCTTCCATTTTGCAAGTGGTGGCCGAAAAAGACCGCAATCGGATTGACGATGAAACCCTGATTCTGGCGGATATCTCGCGGAAAGCCATTGAGCAGGTCAAAGCTACCATTCGCAGAATCGCCTCGGCAAATTACCCGGTAGAGAAAGCCGAATTTCTGGCAGAGGAACTGGCAACCGGCAAGTGGACGCATGATTACCCGATTACGGTGGACGAAGCCCGCCAGTTAGGCCTGAACGTCAAAACCGAGCTGCCGGAAGAGATCTACCAGCTGATGAATCTGTACCCGCAAACCCAGCAGCGCCGTCCATCCGTTGAATACATCCCCTTACCTTATCCCGCCCGCCCGGCCCTGCCGGCGCGTAAAACCAAAAGCGAGTAAAACCGGTCTTGAAAGTTCTTGTTGTTTAGAAAAGGAGGAAATATGAACACGGAAAATGGCGCAGTCGAAGTTAACCGTGCCACGGTTGAGGAGTTGGCTTCCGTGCCGGGGATTGGCCCGGCGCTGGCCGAACGGATTGTGGCTGCCCGCCCCTTCACTTCATTGGATGACTTAACGCGGGTGAGCGGAATTGGGCCGGCCTCGCTGGAAAGGATCAGGCCCTTCTTGAAAATTGAACTGGCAGATTTCTCCCAGGCAGAAGAACCCGCTTCACCCCCTGACGAGTCAATACCGGCTGCGGCTACCGCCCAGGACCAGGAAGAATCTGAGTTAATCCTGCCGGAAGGTTCCCCAGCCGAACCCGAATCTGCCATGGCGGAAGACGACGGTAAGGCTCACACTCAAACCTTGCAGGCCGCCCCGCTTGCTGCTGAAACCTCTGCAGCCGTTGAATCTCAACCGGCCCCAACCCCGCCACCTGCCGGGCAGCCCCTCAAAAGCGGCGAAAAATGGGCGCGGCGTGAAGATTTGTTGTGGACAGGGGTAGGGGTGGCTGTGATCACCCTGATCCTCTCGCTCATCTTCACCCTGGGCACGCTGGCGCTGATTAATCAGACCCTGACGTATGCACCTGCCGCAGAAGCACAGGCGCTTTCCGCGCGGCTGGATGCGCTTAATAATCGCATCCGCCTGCTGGAAGGAGATGTGGACAACTTACGCAGCCGCGTACAAACCATTGAAGCGCTCGGCGGACGGGTGACCACACTCGAAAGAGGACAGCAATCCCTGAGTGAGGAATTGAAATCCGCCCAAAGTGAACTGGATGACCTTCAGCAGCAAACTGCGGTATTTCAGACCCAAATTGAAGAACTGCAGAAGCGCAGCAATGTGTTCCAGAACTTTTTAGATGGCTTGCGTCGTTTGTTGAACGTGGGCGAAACCCCTTAGACAGGAGAATGCCATGAGTAACTCACAACCCCCGCTTTCTGCCGGTGAACGATTTTCGATAGCTGTGGGTGCATTTTTTCGGGCTTTGCTGCGGTTGATTATCGTGATTTTGGCAGGCGTTATCCTGGCCGGACTTTTGTATATGGGTTTCGTCCTGATTTATCAGCAGGCAATCCTGCCGGCCCGGGAGAATGCCGCCCGGTTGAGCCTGCTGGAAACCCAGCAGGCCGCTCAAATGGATCAGCTCAGCCAGCGCATGGAAAAACTCCAACAGCAGGTTACGGAATTAGGCAACGAGATGATCGTGCTTCAGGATGAATTTGCCGCTTTGAAACGCGATCAGGAAATGGTGCAGTCCACCCAGCAGGCTTACCCCCTGCAGCTCAAACGGTTGGATGAACTGGAGAAAAAACTGGCTCAAGTCCAAAAAATTGGCCAGGATGCGCTTCAACTGGCAGAAGAAAATCAGAAAACCATTGCCAGCGGAGAACTGCTGGCCGGATTGGAATATCAGTTAACCGTCCTGAAATCCGCTCTGCTCATTCAGCGGGCGCGCGTGTATCTCGGTCAGGCCAATTTAGGGCTGGCGCGCGATGAAATTCGTGCAGCCCGGATTTTGCTGATCGAATTGCAACAAACCGCCAGCGAAGAACAGAAAGCAGAACTGGCTGCATGGCTTGGCAGACTGGATTCGGCACTGGTAAACCTGCCCGACCGTCCGGTCATGGCAGCCAGTGATTTACAGACAGCGGAAAACCTGATTCTGCTGCCGCCCATGCTAGAAGAGACACCGATTGCACCCCTGGCCGTTGAGGAAACCCAGCAAATCACTTCTACGGGTGTTTTGATCAGCACCCCAACCCCTGCCGGTACCCTGGCCTTGACCCCCACCCCTTCCCCAACACCCTAATTGAACGGAGCAACCTTTCATGGAAAACGAAAAAATACCCGTCCCTGAGGTAACACCGCCCAACCAAGCAGAAGAATCCACCCCAAGCGGTGAAACTCTGCGAGAAGAAACTCAACCCCAACCGGAAGCAGTCGAAGAAGAAGCAGCCCTTTCTACCGATAAAAAACCGACCCCGGCCTGGCTGCGCAAGAGCCTGATCTGGTTGGCAATTGTGCTGGTATCCCTGCTCGTCGGTTTTGGGCTGGCGTACTTCCTGCTCTATCTGCCTGCAGAACAGGCGCGGATAGAAGCCAGTCAACAGGTTTTGCTCCTGAATGAGCAAATCGCCACGTTAGAAGCCGACCTGGATCAGGCTCGTAAGCAATTGCAGACAACCCAAGACGAACTGGAGCAGACTGCCGGCGAATTAAAAGTCCTCCAGTATTCCGCTGCATTGACCGCGCTGCAACATAATGTGACCTACGCCCGCCTGGCGCTGGTAACCAAAGACCTGCTGACTGCCCGGCAGGAATTGAGCTCCGCCAATACCAACCTCAAAAAATTGATTCCCATGATTGGGGATAAAGACATCGAAACCGCCCTGACCGAACGACTGGCTGCGGTGCGTTCAAGCATGACCAGTGATCCCGAAAAAAGTCTGGAAGAATTGAGAATACTGGCGGAAAATCTTTCAAGACTGGAAAAACCATAAGACTGCCGCGCCCGCTGACGCTCGCACAAAAAGAAATGTTTTCGTCATTCTGAGCGAAGCAAGGCTTGCCAGCACTGATAAGGAGCCCCCTCCTGCGCCTCCCCCAATATTGCCTGCGCAATTTTTGGGGGAGGCATAAGTTTTTAGCCCGTATCAAGGCGCAAGCCGGTCAGTAACGCAGAAATGCCCCAATCTGTCCGGCCTTGATCAACTGGTCGCTGGCGTGAATGACCTCCACATCACCGCCGGCGCGCATCGTGCGGCTGATGGCAAAATCTACCGCATCCGGAATTTCGCGCACCTCACCGCCGCACACCGGGCAGGTAGTGACGATTTTCGCTGTCAGGTAGCCGCAATGGGTACAGCGGTAAGCCGGCTGCTGATAACCCTGGGCCACAACCAGCGTGCTGACTCGATCACCGCTGACGGCTTCCAGGGTTGCCTCTAAACCGGTTACCGCTCCGCTGTTCTTGGCAGCGCGGGTGATCAGATCCTCAATCAGCAGTTCCTCACGCCGTTGTTCTGCCTTTTGTCCAATTTCCATGGCCTTTGAAAGCACTTCGGCATGACCGGCGTTCATATTCATGGGAAAATGTCCCACAACCAGACTTTGCCAGGCTTTAGGAAGCAAACTGCGGAATTGGGCCACATTTTCATCCGAGCCGCCCAATAAAATGCGCCGAACGCGGTTAGCCTCAAAGAATTGCACCGCAAATTCCACCGAATCTTTCATATTACGTTCGACCACTTCTTCCATGTGGCGGGTTCGTCCGGCAATACCACCCAGCGCACCGGGCACGGTAGAAGCGCCGCCGCGTTTGACGCGCTTGACCGCCTCACCCACCACACCTTCCTGCTCACGCAATTCACCCAGATGGAAGAAAAACAGGCGGGCGCCTTGCTTGTCCACCAGAACGACGCCGTACCCGCCGTAGCTGTCCAGCAGGTCAGCCAGCACGCGCACACTGGGGCGGTCGCTGACGTGCACCACATCCGGCACAGGAATGGCCAACGGATAAACCCGGAAGAATTTTTGTGGAGCGCACGAGAATACCACCACCCCCTTGCCGCTCCAATCATATTCCCACTGAAAATAATTTTCAATGGCTGCAACATCATCCGGCAAGTTGACCCCCTTCAACAAATTGCGCAATCGCAGCCGGTAAGCATCTGAATTGCCAGCCGATGGATCGGTGTTGAGATAAACACTCAAAACGGGATCCGGCGATACGAATTGCAGCAACTCCCGCAGCTCACGTTCAGCCAACATGGCAACCTCCTTTTTAGTTGTGGGATTGAGTATTCCATTAACCTGCTTCCGGTTCACTTCATGGACGTTTTCCGAGCGTTAAATCCACCTCCTTTTCCTGCCCGTCGCGAACAATCGTCAGGGTGACTTTGTCGCCGGGTTGTTTGTTCTTAATCAGATAACTGAGCAAGTCGTCAAAGGTCATTACCGGTTGGCCATCAATAGCCACGATCAAATCGCCGCCTGCCGGCAAGCCGGTGAAACTGGTCGGCCGGCTGCCGCCGCGTAAGCCGGCCCGGTCTGCCGGGCTGCCCGGCGTAACCGCAGTAATATAAGCGCCGGTTTGACGCGGCAGACCCAATTCTTCAATCATCCGCAAGGTTAAGTTGCTGCGGCTGCTGATTCCCAGATAGGGGTAATCGTACTTGCCGGTGGCAATCAATTCCGGTACAACCCGCCGTACGATGTTGCTGGAAATCGAAAAACCGATGCCGCTGTTGACTGGATCACCGGTAATGGTGGTGCCAGTGGTGCGGATGGCACGGTTGACGCCAATTACTTCACCGTTCAAATTAAGCAGCGGTCCACCGGAATTACCGGGGTTAATGGCTGCATCCGTCTGAATAATATCGCCGGCGGTGAAGAAAGAGCCGCTCTCGGCCTGGCGTAACGATTCCAGCGTCCTTCCCTTTGCCGAAACAATCCCCAGCGTCATGGTGCCGTTGAGCTGGAAGGGATTGCCAATTGCAACCACGGTTTGCCCAACTTTGAGCTGGTCCGAATCTCCCAATGGGAGCGGGACAAGCACATCTTCCGGCACATCCACTTTGACCACAGCCAGATCTGAATCCAGATCCGTACCGATGACCTTGCCGCGCACTTTCAACCCAAAGAGGAAATCCACCTCCACATCGGTTGCGCCTTCAACGACATGGTAATTGGTCACAATGTGTCCCTGTCGGTCAATCACAAAACCGGAGCCGGTGCTGCCGCCCTGTCCATTTTCCACCAACAGAGAAACCACCCCCGGAGAAACCCGCTCATAGAGCGAGGTCAACACAGCATCCCGCTCCGCATAACTCAAAGCTGAAATATCCGGAGGCGCACTCAGGGTCGGAACCGCCGGCAGGGTAATTTGCGGGCTGACCGGCAAAGTTGCTCTTTGAACTTCTACTGTCGGTGCAGGGGATTCTTCACCGAAAAAGCGTGGAATCTGAAACGTAAACCCGCAAGCAGCCGTGGTGAGGAGAATGATCAGCGAAGCGAGTAAAATGGTTTTTTTGTTCATATTGTACCTCTCGATTACCTGTTAAGTCTTCGGTGATACTGGGCGGGCTGTGCTTGCACCGGCAGGACTTTGCCTGCGCGATTCACTTCCCGCCTGTTTGCTGTTCAGGCGCGGGCAGCCGACTTTTGTCTTTCCAAAGCGCGTAATTGCTCAAACAAGCGGCGCTGCTCCTCGGTCAACTGCCGCGGCAGCTGCACCTTGACCGTGACGTACAAATCCCCAAAAGTTTGCGGATTGCGTAAGACGGGCATGCCCCTGCCTGCCAGCCGGATTTTCTGTCCCGGTTGGGTACCGGGCGGAATGGTCAACATGACCTCTCCGCTCAAGGTTGTCACCCGCACCTGACCGCCCAGCACAGCCGTGTACAAATCTACCGCCACCTCGGTGTAAAGGTCATTGCCTTTGCGTTCAAAACGCGAGTCAGGCAGTACTTCAATCACCAGATACAGGTCGCTTTTCTGTCCATCTGCACCGATTGGACCGCCGCCCGGCAGGCGCACTTTGGTGCCGGTTTGAGCGCCCGGCGGAATTTTGCCCTCGATTCGGCGGTTGTCCACCTGAATTTGACGGGTGGTGCCGCGGTAAGCCTCTTCCAGACTGATTTGCACCGGATATTCAAAGGCCTGGGGCTGACGGGTGCGGCGACTGGTCGTGGTGCGGCGCACCGTTTCTCCGCCCATCCCGCCAAAAATTGCGCTGAAGAAATCGGAAAATCCTCCCATCCCGCCAAACAGGTCTTCCATGTCCACCTGCACCGTTCTCCCCCCGCCCGGAGCTCCGGTGAACCACTGCTCCCAGTTGAACGAACCCGGCTGCCCACCCATTTGCTGCCACTGTCGGTAGGATTCACCCAGCTGGTCATATCGAGCGCGTTTCTGCGGGTCGCCAAGAACTTCATAGGCCTCATTAATCTCTTTGAACTTTTCTTCCGCGCTCTTGTCACCGGGGTTGCGGTCCGGGTGAAACTTCATGGCCAGTTTGCGGTAGGCTTTTTTGATTTCTTCTTCGCTGGCTGTTTTTGAAACACCCAGAATTTTGTAATAGTCCTTATATTCCATGCTTTCATTTTATTCTTTCCGAATACCACAAGTCAAGTGATTTGTAAGACCTCTAATGGAACTCTTACAGACTTTGAATATTTTGCTAACAATTCAAGTGCTTTCAGGCATCTTCAATGCCCACAACGGGCGAGATGATTCGGGTCAATTGTCGCCCTCATCTGCCAGCATTTTGAGCGATTCCGGCTATAATGGATATAGAACACCTTTTCCGAATGGAGTGGCTTGAATTGGCAAGACATCCTTCCAAGAGCCGAAAAACCGCCCCCCAATCTCCTGCGCGCGGGCGCAGCAAAACGGCAGAGCGTCCAATCAAACGTAAGCCGGAGCGAAACTCACCGTCAGCCAGCCGCTCACGCTCCGTGAGGAGCAGCGGCAGCTCCGGCGGATTATCCCTTCCTTCTCTTTCGCTGGATCGAAAATTAGATTTGCTGGGGGTGTTTCTGGCTTTTGTTGGCTTGCTGACCCTGCTCAGTCTGCTCTCTTCGCAGCGCTCAACGATTACCGGCGCGTGGATCTCCTTCCTTTCACGCATCACCGGCTGGGGCGCCTATCTTCTGCCTCTCTTGTTCATTGCCGTTGGTCTATGGCTGGTTTTCCGCAGTTTTGAACGACTGCCGCGCCTTTCGGCTGAACGATTGACCGGTGGTTTGCTGCTTTACCTCAACCTCCTCTCATGGATGCACCTTTTTGCCGGCGGCGAGATGGAGCTGGCCGAATTGGGCAAAGGCGGAGGTATCCTTGGCGGTTTTTTATTGCGACTGCTCACTTCCAGCGTGGGGGTTGCAGGGGCGCTCATCGTTCTGCTGGCATGGCTGATGATTGCACTGGTTTTCACCTTTGATCTTTCCATCCCGGAATTGATGCGGCGCATTTCGCCGCTATTCAGCGGCATGCAACAACGAATCCGTCAGGCGGTTGCCAGCCGCCCGCGCGACTCCATGCAAGAAAGCGAATCCGAAGAACTCCCACCCGAATTTCAACCCCTGCCGCCGGCAGCGCCCCAGCGTTCAACCCCGCCGCGGCGGGAAAGAGCCGCCTCCTCGACAGCAACCTCGCAACCCGCCCCGCCTGCACCGCAACCCCAGCCGGCCGGGCATGCCGACAATGTTGTCACCTCTCCCTCCCACCAAACATCCGCCAGCGCTGCCGCATTTATTTGGGAATTGCCGGCGGTTGACTCGATTCTCGACCCGGCCACGCCTGCCGCCCAGCAGACCAATCTGGAACAGGAACGCGCCAAATTGATCGAAGAAACGCTGGCATCCTTTGGCGCACCCGCCCACGTGGTAGATATTTCGCGCGGGCCGACGGTGACCCGGTTTGGCGTTGAGCCGGATTTTATCGAAACCCGCTCCGGCAGAACTCGCGTGCGGGTATCCAAGATCGCCTCACTGGCCGACGACCTGGCGCTGGCGTTGGCGGCACCCCGCATCCGCATTCAGGCGCCCGTGCCCGGACGGGCTTACGTGGGCATTGAAGTGCCCAATACCGAAATCAGCCGGGTTTCGATGCGCGAAGTCCTTGAAAGCGAGGCGTTCAAACGCATTCGTTCGGTGCTGCGTTTTGCGCTCGGCAAGGATGTCGCCGGAAAGCCGGTAGCGGTGGATCTGGCCGCGATGCCGCACCTGCTGATTGCCGGAACAACCGGCTCCGGCAAATCGGTGTGTGTCAATTCCATTCTCACCTGCCTGCTGCTGAATAATACCCCTGCCGATATGCGCCTGATTCTGGTTGACCCCAAACGGGTGGAACTGACCGGCTACAACGGCATTCCCCACCTGCTTGCGCCCGTCGTGGTGGATACCGAACGGGTGATTGGCGCACTGCAGTGGCTGCAGCGAGAGATGGATGCCCGTTATCACAAATTCTCACAAAGCGGCGCCCGCAATATTCAGGACTTCAACGCCCGCCACCCCACCGAACGGCTGCCCTACCTGGTGGCGGTGATTGACGAACTGGCTGACCTGATGATGCTCGCTCCCGATGAAACCGAACGTGCCATCACCCGCCTGGCGCAGCTGGCGCGGGCTACCGGCATTCATCTGATTCTTGCCACTCAGCGTCCCTCGGTGGATGTGGTGACCGGTTTAATCAAAGCCAACTTCCCGGCGCGCATCGCCTTTGCGGTGGCATCCTCGGTGGACAGCCGGGTCATCCTCGACCAGCCCGGTGCCGAACGGCTGCTGGGGCGCGGTGATATGCTCTTTCAAGCCCCGGATGCCGCCGCTCCGGTTCGTTTACAGGGTGTGTTTGTTTCAGATGTGGAGATTCAACGGCTGGTGGATTACTGGCGCTCACAGGCAGCGCTGGTTCGGGAGAAAAGCGGCGGCGAAAGCACAACCCCCGCCACTGCAGATTTGTTGCCCGCCGGCATTCCGCTCAAACAAACTCCGCTGTGGGATGACGAGGACAGCGGCGGTGACCCATTGCTGAAAGAAGCCATAGAACTGGTACGCCGCGAAGGACGCGCTTCGATTACCATGCTGCAGCGCCGCCTGCGAGTCGGTTACACCCGCGCCGCCCGCCTGATTGATGCCCTCGAAGAGAAAGGCATCATCTCGCCCGCTTTGCCCAATTCGCAGGTGCGCGAGGTGCTGGATTACGGCCAAACTGCCCCGCCGGCCGAAAAATAAAAACACCCGCCATCTCTGACGGGTGTCCTCCAATTCAACCGGATCCGGTACCTAATCCGCCGCAGTTGCCAGTTTGGCGGCCACGGCCTGCTTTAATTCTTCCACCTTGTTGGTACGCTCCCAGGTCAGGTCTAGATCATCCCGTCCAAAGTGACCATAGGCAGCCAGCTGACGGTAAATCGGGCGGCGCAGGTCAAGATCACGCAAAATTGCGCCGGGGCGCAAATCAAAATGTTCGCTGATCAGTTGTGCAATTTCCTCATCCGGAATTGTTCCGGTGCCAAAGGTTTCCACATTAATGCTTAACGGACGGGCAACCCCAATTGCATAGGCAACCTGAATTTCAACCCGTTCGGCCAGCCCGGCAGCGACAATGTTCTTGGCAACCCAGCGGGCCGCATAGGCTGCCGAACGATCCACCTTGGTCGGATCTTTACCGGAAAAGGCACCGCCGCCGTGCCGCCCCATGCCGCCGTAGGTATCCACAATGATCTTACGGCCGGTCAAACCCGAATCGCCCATCGGGCCGCCGATCACAAAACGACCGGTGGGGTTGACGTAAATTTTCAATTGATCATCCACCATTTCCGGCGGCAGCACCGGGTAAATGACATGTTGGGTAATTGCCTGATAAATTTCTTCCTGCGAGATTTCTGGTGCGTGCTGGGTGCTGATCAGCACCGTATCCACGCGGTAAGGACGGCCAAAGCGGTATTCAATGGTAACCTGAGATTTGCCATCCGGGCGCAGCCATGGCAGTGTGCCATTTTTACGCACTTCTGCCAGCCGGCGGGTCAGTTTGTGTGCCAGATAAATCGGCATGGGCATCAGGGTGGGGGTTTCGTTGCAGGCATAACCAAACATCATGCCCTGATCGCCGGCTCCCACCGATTCGATTTCTTTTTCCGACATCGTGCCGGTTTTGGCTTCCAGGGCTTTATCCACCCCCATGGCAATATCACCGGACTGCTTTGAAATGGCAACCTGGACTGCACAGGTATTGCCGTCAAAGCCTTTGTCGCTGTGGTCGTAACCGATTTCTTTCACCACACGGCGCACCAATTCATCGAAATTAATCTGTGCGCGGGTGGTAATTTCACCAAACACCAGCACAAAGCCGGTTTTGGTCGCCGCTTCACAGGCCACACGCGAGTAAGGGTCCTGCTCCAGGCAGGCATCCAAAACCGCATCACTGACCTGATCGCACAATTTGTCCGGATGTCCCTCTGTTACGGATTCAGAGGTAAACAGGTAACGCGGCGAGTTCATAAAAGTGGTGTTCATTCTGATTGTTTCCTCCTGTAAAATAAAGTTGCCCCTTCTGGCCTCAAGGGGCAACTTTCTATTTCTAAAAGAAGTGCCCTCTCATCTTCCAGAATTCTTTCTGCCGGACTTGGCACCTTGAAAACCCATTTCCAAACAGCAGGTTTTCAGGTTGTCGAGGTTTCGCAGGGCCGGTCCCTCCACCTCTCTGGATAAGAGCGCCTTTTGGGGGCTTATTCAATTGTTCTGGGGCAGATATTAACACAGGTTGAAGTACATGTCAACCAATTTGACCTTTCAATTTCGCCAGAATGCGTCATAATTCTGCCGAGCGGGTGCGGATGCGCTCCTTGACCTGTTCAATGAAGGCTTCTACCGGCACATCATTCTGCCGACTGCCATCCCGGCGGCGCAGGGCAATCGTGCGCGTGCTGACTTCCTGATCACCAACCACGGCCATATAGGGGATTTTGAGCAGTTGCGCTGAGCGGATCTTGGCATTCATGCGATCCTGGCCTAAATCGGCTTCGGCGCGAATGCCGGCCGCGCGCATTTCCTGCTCCAGCTGACGGGCATATTCATTATGCGAGTCGGTAATCGGGATGATGCGCACCTGATCCGGCGAAAGCCAGACCGGGAAATTGCCGGCATAATGCTCCAGCAAAAAGCCGACCATGCGTTCATGCGTGCTGAGCGGCGCGCGGTGAATACACAGCGGGGTTTCCTCTTCCCCATGGCGGTTGATGAAAGTCAGGTTAAAGCGCTCCGGCACGGCAAAATCTACCTGGTTGGTTGCCAGCGTAAATTCGCGCCCGATGGCACTCCAGATTTGCACATCAATCTTTGGGCCGTAAAAGGCTGCTTCGTCAGCCGCCTCCACAAACGGCACTCCGCCATTGCGCATGGCGCTGCGCACCATTTCTTCGGTCTTCAACCACAGGCGTTCGTTATCCACATACTTTTTGCCCAGTCCGCGCTTATGATGGGTGCTCAGCCGCATCACATAGCGATCAATGCCAAACAGGGCAAAGTATTTCAAATACAACTCAACCACTGCCAGAAACTCCTGCTCAAATTGTTCTTCCGAGCAGTAAATATGGGCATCGTTCATCTGCATGGAACGCACCCGCATTAACCCAAACAATTCGCCGCTTTTCTCATAGCGGTAGCAGGTGCCATATTCAGCCAGGCGGATGGGCAAATCGCGGTAACTACGCGGTTTGGCAGCATAGATTTTGTGGTGGAAGGGGCAGTTCATCGGCTTGACATAATAACGCACCCCTTCCAGTTCCATAGGCGGGTACATGCTCTCGGCATAGTAGGGCAGGTGTCCGCTGCGCAGGAAGAGGTCCTCTTTGGTCAGGTGCGGGGTACGCACCCGCTGGTAACCGGCCTGTTCTTCCACTTCCTTAGCCAGTTTTTCCAGTTCTTCAATAATGATTCCTCCGCGCGGCAGCCAGAGCGGCAAACCGGGGCCGACCTCATCATCAAAGATGAAAATCTCCAAATCCTTGCCCAGTTTGCGGTGATCGCGCTTTTTGGCTTCTTCCAGCATTTGCAGGTAACGATCCAATTCTTCTTTCGTCTTCCAGGCGGTGCCGTAGATGCGCTGCAATTGCGGGTTTTTCTCATCACCCCGCCAGTATGCGCCTGCTACACTCATCAGTTTGAATGCTGAAGGGTTGATTTGCGAAGTGTTTTGCACATGCGGGCCGCGGCACAGGTCCACAAAATTGCCGTGCGTATAAATGGAGATTTCCGGTTTCTCGTCCAGGGGCTGACCGTGCTCATCGGTTTCTCCGCGCTCCAGATCATTGATCAGTTCCAGTTTATAGGGCTGATTGGCGAAAATTTTACGGGCTTCGTCAGCGCTGACCACCTTGCGGACAAAATCATATTTGCCAGCCACAATCTGACGCATACGTTTTTCGATCTTTTCCAGGTCTTCGGGAGTGAGCGTGCGCGGCAGGTCGAAATCGTAGTAAAAGCCGTTTTCTACCGGCGGACCGATGGTGTATTTGGCTTCCGGGAACATTTCCAGGACTGCCTGCGCCATGATGTGCGACAGCGAGTGACGGATGCGGTATAACTCACTGTCTTCATATCGTTCTTGATTGTTCTGATCCATACTTCACCTCCACGAAGTACCTTATTATATCAAAAAGCCAACCACCTTCGATGGACAAATTTTTGCTGGATTCCAGCCACTTAAACGTTTTGGGTTGAGCATTTTACTGCCCAACCCATAGAGGGTAAAACCGGAAACTTGCTGTTGTCAGGGTTACTGGAGGCAGGCAACCACCTCAATGCCATTGAGCGCCATGTGATAGAGGAAAATGGCATGCAGTAAATCCCCATCATGGGGCAGACCGCCCTGCTCTTTGGCAGTTTCGAGGCTGCGATGGTAAGTTTCAACCGCATTTGCCGGCACAATGATGCGCCGATGGCGCTGCCGGGCATTGGCATCCAGCCGCAGGTGCATGGCCAATTGATAGGTACACAGATCGGTACAATCACCCACGACGATAAAGGTATCCACCAGGGGATGTTCTTCCAACCAGCGATTGAGATCGGTATTCAATCCGCTGTGGATGGAATTCTTTTCCAGTATGACCATTTGATCAAAAAATGGCAGGGCTTTGAAGGCCGCTACGGTTTCCGCCTCTGGTGTCCCACGTACGCAATGCGGCGGCCAGGCACCAAATTCAATCGCATCCGGTTCGTGCGCATCCTGGCTGAGCAAAATATGGTGGATGCCGTGCTGCCAGCTTTTGGTGAACAGTTCGACAATCGGGTCAACGATGGCCGCAATGCGCGGGCTTGCCAGCGGGCCGATATGACAGAATCCTTCGATCATATCCACCGAAAGGATGGCAACTCGTTCAGGGTGCGGAGCAGCGTGTGCCAGCGGTAAAACTGGTCTTTCAGACAGCCATTTTTCAACAAAATCCACGAAAGCCCTGGATCGGGCCGAAAGCAGATCGCTCATCTCGCCTCCTTCGTGTAAAAATCACACAAATTGAATGAAAAAAATTATAAACGTGCGATTAGTGTATTTACAACACCATTATAATAATCTGGCACGGCTTGTCAAGTGGACTTTGCAATTTCATTAAATCAGAATCGCCAATTATGCGGTATCATTAGATTTAATCCACCAGAATATTACCTTACCGAAACTTGATGATTCTACGCTACATCGTAGGCCTGTTACCCTATCTGATTTCAGCGGGGATATGCATTTGGGTCGGGCGGTTAGCCACTACCCGTAAGCAGGATATCGCATCCCGCGCGCTGGTCGGTCTGGCGTACAGCGAAGCGGTGTGGATCATCTCCTACATTTTCCAAATCCTCAGCCGCCAGATCGAAATTAACCTGTTCTGGAATAATCTCCAGTTTCTGGCAGCCTCGCTGCTGCCGGTTTTTTACTTCGGCTTTGCGCTGGATTATAACTACCGGCAGATCCCTTTCAAACGC
The DNA here is from genome assembly GCF_053501535.1 of Bellilinea sp. Lineage (NCBI taxonomy): Bacteria > Bacillati > Chloroflexota > Anaerolineae > Anaerolineales > Anaerolineaceae > Bellilinea > Bellilinea sp. The sequence goes on from NZ_JBRCOK010000069.1 coordinate 32,190, forward strand.
TTCAACTGGAATTATCTTTTCATCCCCGCCGGATTGCTGGTTTTATTCATCTGGCTGGATGGCATTCATGGGCTGTTCCGAGTCAACCCGCAAATCGTCCCAAGCGACTTGTTTTATCACCTCAAATTCCAGAACGGGGCGTTGTATGGGGTGTTCACGATTTACACATACACCCTGATCACACTTGCCACGCTGTTTTTTGTGGTTAAGTATATCGGCGCACCGCGCCTGTTTCGCCGGCAGGTGGGCACCTTACTGATCGGCACGATCATCCCCTGGCTGGTCAGCATCATTACCGCTCTTGGACTGATTCCGCTGGAATTGCATGACATTCTCCCGCTGACCTTTGGCGTCAGCAATCTGATCATCGCCTGGTCACTTTTCAGGCACCATCTGCTCGACCTGGTACCCATTGCCCGCGATACCCTGTTTGAAAACCTGTCCGATGCGGTCATTGTGGTGGATACCAGCAAACGGGTGCTGGATGCCAACCCGGCAGCGTACGCGCTACTTTCTGCGCCAGCTGAATCATTGATTGGCCGTGAAATCACCAGCCTGCTGCCGCTGGCCGATAATTGGGCCGACTTTGGCATCGGACGTTCTACGCAAATAACCCAGATTTCCCTGCCCGCGAAGGGCACCACCCAGTATTATCAGGTCAAAGTCAACCGTCTGCTGCAGGACAACGGCGAGCTGAGCGGTTACATCATCACCCTGCACAATATCACCGAGCAAAAACAGGTGGAAGTGGATTTGCGCCGTTCAATGGCGCTCTTACAGGCTACGGTTGAGTCATCCGCCTCCGGGCTGGTCGTGTTCGACCAGGACCTGAACGTTATTCTCCACAATCAACGGCTGGTGGAACTCTTTGATTTGCCCAATAACTGGCAAAATCAGATTGACCATCATCCGCTGGATATGCTGGCTCAAAAAATGACGGATGCCAGCCCCTTCCTCACCGCACTGGAAAACATTATCCAGCATTCTGTTGAGGAAACCTCCGTCGCGCTGGATTTGCATTCGGGTGTGACGGTGGATTGTTTAATGACCACCTATCGTCTGGAAGGTAAGCAGATCGGCTGGTTGTTCTCCTTCCGCGATATGACCGAGCGAAAACTGGCCGAACAGAAATTGCATGAACTGGCCATCACCGACTCGTTAACCGGCGTATTCAACCGGCGTCACTTTTATTATGTGGCTCAAACTGAACTGGAACGCTCGCACCGCTATGATCGCCATATGGCCATCATCCTTCTGGATATTGACCACTTCAAGTGGATTAATGATACCTTTGGCCATCTGGTGGGTGATCAGATGTTACAGGCTCTGGCGCAGCGTTGCCGCAGCAACCTGCGCGTATTTGATACAATCGGGCGGTTTGGGGGTGAAGAATTTATCATTTTGCTGCCTGAAACCTGCATCAAAGAAGCCATTGTCATCGCCGAGCGGTTACGTCATGCGGTCGAATCGATCCACATCCCAACCCCCAAAGGTAAGGCTTCCATCACCATCAGTCTGGGAGTAGCCTGCTTTGAACCCGGCAAACCCATCAGCCTTGATCAACTGGTAGATGCTGCCGACAAAGCCCTCTACCAGGCCAAGGAAAACGGACGCAACCGGGTTGCCGTTTATTCACAGCAGCAGGACAAGCTGCCGGGAATTGAGTAACTTGCCCCAAAAGGGGGTTTAATCTCGATGAGTCAATTGATGGGGGGATTCAGTATAATAGGAGATACACTGATCACAGCCTCTCCATTTTCTCTATCCACCTATCGAAAAAGGGAAATCCAAAATTTGATCAAACGAGTCAAACCCCCTATGGTCAAAGGTAAAAAGAAAGCGAGTTTGCCAAAAATGCCCGAAATTATTTCTCCTGGTGTTGAGGCAATTGACCTCAAAAATCCCGCCCTGTATATCAACCGCGAATTGAGCATGCTCGAATTCCAGCGGCGGGTTTTGGAAGAGGCGATGGATGAATCGAATCCCCTGCTGGAACGGGTCAAGTTTTTAGGCATCCTCGGCTCAAATCTGGATGAATTTTTTATGGTGCGGGTGGGTGGTTTGATCCTGCAGCGCGATGAAGGGGTGGTGGATCTCTCGATTGACGGCCTGACCGCTGCCCAGCAGCTGGTTGAGATCCGCAAAGTTTCCCAAAAGATCATGAGCGAAGCACGGGAATACTGGAACAAAAAGTTAATGCCTCAACTCGATGAGGCCGGTATTCATATTCGTTCGTACAGCGACTTGACTGCCCGCCAGAAACAAATCGCCGATGATTACTTTCACGAAACGGTCTTCCCCGTGCTGACCCCGCTGGCTTTCGACCCGGCCCATCCTTTTCCGCATATTTCCAACTTAAGCCTCAACCTTGCCATTACCCTGGAGGGGAAAGACGGACAGCAGCGTTTTGCGCGCGTCAAAGTGCCGGATACCCTCCCGCAACTGGTGCCAATAAAACGTTCCTCGGGCAGCGTGCGCAAGGATGGTACCGTTCCCCGCCATCATTACTTCCTCTGGCTGGCTGAATTAATCATCGCCAATCTGGATGACCTCTTTCCGGGTTTGAAGGTAACCGGCGCCCACCTCTTCCATGTCACCCGCAATGTGGACATGGAAATTCAGGAACTGGAAGCCGCCGATTTACTGGAAACCATCGAGGAAAGCGTGCGCAAACGACGTTTTGGAACGGTTGTCCGTTTGATGATTCGCAAAGACATTCCGGACACCCTCAAAGAAATGCTGATTGCCAACCTGCGGGTGGACCGCAATGATGTGTATGTGCTGGATTCCCCGCTCAACCTGCGCACCGTGATGGAATTGACCCGCATCGAGCGCCATGAGCTGAAAGACCGTCCATTTGTGCCGTACACCCCGCCCAATCTCCGCTTTGGGCCGGATGCAGAAGAAGATGCCATTTTCAACGCCATTCAACAGGAAAACATCCTGCTGCATCACCCCTACGATTCGTTTTCACCGGTGGTGGATTTTTTACGCACTTCTGCCCGCGACCCCGGTGTGCTGGCGATCAAGCAAACTCTCTACCGCACCGGTTCCAATTCACCGGTGGTCAAAGCCCTGCTGCAAGCCCGCCGGGATTACGGCAAACAGGTCGCCGTGCTGGTGGAACTGAAAGCCCGCTTTGACGAGGAGAGCAACATCAGCTGGGCGCGTCTGCTGGAGCAGGAAGGCGTCCATGTCACCTATGGTTTGCTGGGGCTGAAAACCCATTCCAAAGTTGCGCTGGTTGTTCGACGCGAGGGCGACCACATCCGCCGTTATGTTCATTTGGGCACCGGCAATTACAATCATATCACCGCACTGGTGTACGAAGACCTGTCACTGTTCACCTGCGATGATGACATCGCCGCCGATGCTACCGACCTTTTCAATTACCTGACCGGCTACTCGCTGAAAGAGGATTACCGCAAACTGCTGGTGGCGCCCATCAACCTGCGTAAGCAATTTGAAGCCATGATTGCCCGCGAAATTGAACATCAACAAAAATATGGCAACGGACACCTTATTTTCAAGATGAACGCGCTGGTGGATCAGCCGATCATTGAATGGCTTTACCGCGCCTCTCAGGCCGGCGTTAAGGTAGATTTGATTGTGCGCGGCATCTGCTGCCTGCGCCCCGGCATTAAAGGGCTGAGCGAAAATATCCGCGTCATCAGCATTGTCGGGCGCTTTCTGGAACATAGCCGCATTTATTATTTTCACAACAATGGCGACGAAGAAATTTATATGGGCAGCGCCGACCTGATGCCGCGCAATCTTAACCAGCGTGTGGAAGTGCTTTTCCCCATTGAAGATAAACGCATGGTTCGCTCCATTCACGAGGATATCCTCAACCTGTATCTGGCTGATAACGTCAAAGCCCGGCTGATGTATGCCGACGGCACCTACAAACGGCTCAAACCGGCGGAAGGTGAACCGCCTGTCAACGCTCAGGAAACATTTCTGCAGCGGCGCAAAAACATGCCCTAGAAAGGATCTTCAATGAAATCCTACCGCAAAGAATTGTGGTTCAACATCCCCTCCAGACGCGGTTTTGTCAACATCACCCCGCAGGTGGAAGAATGCCTGCGCGAAAGCGGTATCCGTGAAGGCTTGTGCCTGGTCAACGCCATGCACATCACCGCCTCGGTGTTCATCAATGATGATGAATCGGGTTTACACGCCGATTATGAACGATGGCTGGAACAACTGGCCCCGCACGAACCCATCAGCCAGTACCGGCATAACAATACCGGGGAGGACAACGCCGATGCGCACCTCAAACGCCAAATCATGGGGCGTGAGGTGGTGGTTGCCGTAACCAACGGCAAACTCGATTTTGGGCCGTGGGAACAAATCTTTTACGGTGAGTTCGACGGCCGGCGGCGCAAACGCGTGCTGGTAAAAATCATCGGTGAGTAAATCCACCGGCACCCGCAGAAAGGGTTTTTTATGAGCAAAACGCTAATTCAAAAGGTCGGCTCACTCCTGCGAAAGGCTTATCAGGCTGAAGTGAACCTGATTGAAAGCCTCAGTGATGGTGAACGAAGCGCCGAAGGAAATTTTGAAAACTGGTCGCCCAAAGATTCCCTCGCTCACACCACCTACTGGCGGCAGAGAATGGTCGAAACGCTGGCTTATACATTCCGAAATCAACCGCCGCCGTCTTATCCGCCTTACGATGAGGTCAACCGGCAGGTTTACTTTGAAAAGCAGCACACCCCCCTGCCGGCTTTGCTGCGCGAAGCCGAAGATACGATGCGCGCACTGCAGGATGCCCTGAATCGATTTGAGGATGAGGACATTACCGACCCCGCTCGTTATCAATGGCGGAATGGCATTCCGCTCCTCTCTTATATCTTGGGGAATGGTTATATTCACGTCATTCACCATCTCGTCCACACTTACCGCAAACTGAATAACCTTTCCAAAGCCACTTCGCTGCAAGATGAAGCCCTGCAGCAGCTCGCATCCCTTGCGGAATTGGGAAAAAGCCGCGCCGTACTGCTTTACGATATGGCCTGCCTGCTGACCGCCACCGGCAATCACACTCAGGCATTGGACTTGCTGGAAGAATCCTTACAGATTGACCCCTCGTTGATCGAATGGTCGCGGCAGGACCCCGATCTGGACGCGTTGCGGGACAACCCGCGTTTTCAACAAATGACCGGCGGCTAAGGCTGCAAGGTAAGCAACATACTGGAAAGCCACACGGTGCCGGGGATGCGGGTAGCCGATTCCTGCCGGATGATCAGGCGGACGGGTGTTTCTTTCTCCACCGAATAAGGGATAAATACCTCAAACGGTACATGGCTCAGGTCGCCGTAGGGCTGCGAATGCTCAATGACCGCATTACTGACCAGTTGACCGCTTTCATCCACCAGTTCGAAAATCAGCGGCCGATCATTGACCAGCCGCGCCAGCCCAATCACCCGCAGTACCCCGCCGCTGATGAGCGCCCCTTCGCGCGGAGAACGCACCACATACGGCTCCTGCACAATTTGCGGGGCGGTTATTTCACTCCTGCCCAGCCGCATCAGCACCACCTCGACCGAACAGAGATAGATGGGACGCTGAAAACGGTCTTGCACGCGCACCACCAGCCGCGCCGTTTCCGCCGCCGTGTTCAATTCAAACGGCACCTGCGGGTTGATATAGAAATAACGGTTCATGAATGAACGGTAATCCAGTGCCTGGCGGGTAATCACCCGCCCGTCTTCGCCGATGAGTTCCACATAGACATAACCATCCTCCCCCGGGCTGACCAGCGCTTCCACCTGCAGGGGAGAAGAAACCTTGGAATACGGCCCCGGCTTTTGAATGCGCATGAATGCCAGCGGCGGGGTCGGTGTTTGGGTAACGGTAGGCGTACGGCTGGGGGTGGGTGTGCGGGTTGGGAAACGCGTGCGGGTCGGCGTGCGCGTGCGGGTCGGACTGGGGCCAAACGTGGGCGTGCCTGCTTCGGTAGGCTGCAGGGTGGCGCTGGCGGTTGCTGAAAGGGTCGGGCTGGGTTCAGCCGGCAGGGTGATCTCCGCAACCAGTGTAACCGGCGGCGGGGCAAGGGTGGGAATCTCCTCCAGTGCGAGCGTTTCGGTCGGTGAGGGTTGGGGGGTGGCGCTGACCACCACCGGCTGATCCACCGGCGTCAGCAGCCACGAACCGGGCACCCCTCGCCCGGCACAGGCCGCCAGACTAAAGCCGCCAATGCACAAGACCGCTAAACCGAGAAGAAAATCAATTTTGTTTTTAGGGGAAAGCATACTCTAATTATACGAGAGGTACCCTTTGGACGGCTTACAAACACTCTGCAATTTCTCGCTTTTGATTTATCCAAATAATCACCATAAATTGGAGTGGAAAAATCATCTATAAACCGTTATCATAAGAGAAAACAATTCTTGTCAAAAAGGATAAAGGATGGGCGAAAACACACGCATCACCATTGCGCGCGGCGATGGAATCGGGCCGGAAATCATGGAAGCCGTGCTGGCTATAATACAAGCCGCTGGTGCGCCGCTGGAGTATGATGAAATCGAAATCGGTGAAAAAATCTACCGGCAGGGAGTCACATCCGGCATACCCGATTCGGCATGGGAAGTCATCCGGCGCAACCGCGTTCTGCTCAAAGCACCCCTCACCACCCCACAGGGCGGCGGTTTCAAAAGCATTAATGTTACCCTGCGAAAGTCGCTGGGGCTGTTTGCCAACATCCGTCCTTGCAAAGCCTACGCCCCTTTTGTGACCTCGGCTTTTCCGGGCATGGATGTAGTCATCATCCGAGAAAACGAGGAAGACCTGTACGGCGGCATCGAATACCAGCAGACCGCCGAGGTAACCCAGGTGCTCAAGCTGATCAGCCGGCCCGGCAGCGAGAGCATCATCCGCTACGCCTTTGAATACGCCCGTGCTTACGGCCGCCGCAAAGTCACCTGCATGACCAAAGACAACATCATGAAGATCACCGACGGGCTTTTTCATCGTTTGTTTAACGAAATTGCCGCCGAATATCCCGAAATACAAGCCGAACACCAGATCATTGACATTGGCACGGCGCGGGTGGCTGCCCAGCCGGAAGTGCTGGATGTCATCGTCACCCCCAACCTGTACGGCGACATCCTCTCGGATGTGGCGGCTCAGGTGGCCGGTTCGGTCGGGCTGGCCGGTTCTGCCAATGTCGGGCGCGGCTTTGCGATGTTCGAAGCCATTCACGGCTCCGCGCCGGATATTGCCGGCAAAGGGATCGCCAACCCCTCCGGTTTGTTGCAAGCCGCCGTTCAAATGCTGGTACATCTGGGGTTAGCCGAATCAGCCCAATTAATTCACAACGCCTGGCTGCGCACCCTCGAGGACGGCATCCACACCATTGATATTTACCGCATCGGCATCAGTCAAAAGCGGGTCGGTACGCAGGAATTTGCACAGGCGGTCATTGACCGGCTGGGGCAGCAGCCCCAAATCCTGCCGCCGGCTCATTTTCACAGCGGAGGCATTCAGATGCCCCCGCTGAAAAGCGCGCCGCCGTGCTGCAAGCAGCTGGTCGGTGTGGATGTCTTTCTGGACTGGGACGAGGACAACCGCAGCCCACAAGTATTGGGAGAACGTCTAGCCGCGCTGGCCCCTCAGGCATTGCCCCTGCGGCTGATCACCAACCGCGGTGTGAAAGTCTATCCCGGCGGCTTCCCGGAAACCTTCTGTACCGATCACTGGCGCTGCCGTTTCACCGCCGAACGAGAAGTGGATTACCGCCAGATTTTGGAATTGCTCGGCCAGTTGTATGAAGCCGGTTTTCAAATCATCAAAACGGAACACCTCTATACCTTTGAAGGCGAACGCGCCTACTCACTGGGACAAGGGGAGTAAGTGAGAATCTCCGATGAGTAAAACCTTTCACTGCCCAAACTGCGCGGCCCCGCTGCAAGAACCCGCTCAAGATCAAGGCGTCATTTCCTGTGCCTACTGCCATTCCTCCGTCATCGTTCCGCCCGAATTACGGCGGTCTCCATCCGCTGAACCGATCCTTACCCCGGCAGAAAGCCTGTTCAATCTGCCCGAACTGGCCACTTCGCTGCGGCAAGCCGCCAACCTGACCCGTGCGGGACGCAAAGAAGAAGCCGTCCAATTGCTGCTGAAAGAACTTGCCATGGATGACGCCGAGGCGCGCCGCATCATTGACCAGATGGAGCAGGGGCAGATTGTACAAATCGGCGAAGTTGAAAACCGTTTTTCCAGCCAGGCGGTCACCCTGAACGGTGAGGATGCCCAACAAATTCTGGAACTGATTGGCAATGGTGAAGAGGAAGAAGCTTTGCGCCGCTACCGTCAGTTGACCGGAGCAGGTTTAGAGGATGCCCGCCGCGCGATGGCCGCCTTGCAGACGGCTGCCAGCCTGCTGGAACAACCCGTCCGTTTGAGCAATCAACAAACTGCCAGAATCGCCAAAGGGGCTGCATCTGTTTTCGCTATCAGTGGCTGCCTGACTTTCCTGATTATCACTCTCGTTTCTTTGTTAACCCTTGGAATTTTGTTTTGGGCGCTGGTCTCGGACGGCGGTCCGCTGGAAAGCTGGTGGCAGCCGCTGAATCCCTTTGCCCGCGACCGGGTGATATTGGTATTCGGCAAACAGGGCATTGGTGAGGGCACCTTTGATGACCCCCGCCGCATCGCTGTGGACAGCCAGGGGAATATTTATGTCAGCGATTACCGTTCGGGCCGAGTACAACAGTTCGACGGACAGGGTAATTTTCTCAACCTTTGGATCGAAGAAAGTTCCAAACAATTTAGCGCTTCCAGTAAACCAACCATTCACTCCCTGGCTGTCAGCCGCGATGGCATTTTATATGTTGTTTATGACGGCATGATTCACCGCCGCAACATGGCGAATGGCGAGGAATTGTCCCCCCTACAAGTGGATAGACTTTCGATCAGTGATGTTTACCTCACCAGCAACAATCAATTAGCGGTGGTTGCCAACGGTGACGATTTGGCCGTGCTGAACCCGGACGGCACGATTGAATGGATGGTTAAGGACGCCATTGAAAGTGTAGCCGGCGAAAGTGAATTGAGTGCTTATCTTGGCGGGGACGGGTTGGGTAATTTTTATCTGGCGGGCAGCTTTGTTTCCAGTGTTTTCAAGTACTCGCCGGATGGCAAGTACCTCAACCGCTTCGGCAGCGGCGGGGAGGACGCCAGTCAGTTCAGAGCAATCAATGCCATAGCGGTCGATTCGCAGGGACGGATTTACGTCAGCGACATCAAAGGAATCATGGTATTCAACCCGGATGGGCAGTATCTGCGCACCATCAATGTGCCGGGTGTTGTGTTTGGCATGGATTTTGGGCAGGATGACCGGCTCTACACGGTATCGAATCAGCCGCAGGTGGTTATCTATCAGGTTCGTTGATTTCTTGAAGCAACACCTGCCAGCCATCCATGCCCAGCAGATAGCGTAATTCCGGCTCAAACACTTTCACCAACGGCTGAACATTCTCGCTGGGACGCAGGCAGCTGCCCGGTTCGTCCAGCAGCGCTTCCCGTTCGTCCAGCGTAATCTGGCCATCCTCGCTTAAATCCAGCGGGTGCAGAATACAATAAAACGGCTTGAAGCGCCACGGATGCAGCCCGGCCTGTTCACCGGCTACCTGAAGCGCACATCTCGAATCATCCCGCAAGAAGACACAGGCTGAACCGCCGTAATGGCCGGCATCCGGCAGCACCCGGCTGTGAATCACCCGCCGGCTGGGAGTAAAAGGGTCGTCCTCCACCCTGCCGTCCACCCACCCGCGCGGATCATTCAAATCAGGCGGCATATGCGGTATGATTAATGGCGCGTAAAGCTGAATCTCTTCCCATTCCGCCCAATCCAGCCAGACACCATAAACACAACAAGCCGCCCGGCATTCTGTCAACCGGCAGCGGCGCATCGGTTCGGATTGAAGCAAACGGGAATGCAGGCAAAATTTCATCCGGCGCAATTTTAACACAGGAGGTGAGTTATGAAATTATCGGTTGCAGCCGACGAATATCATCATGTCGTTGGGGTAGTGCTGGCGGAGCTGGAGAAAATGGGTCACACCGTTACCTACCACGGTCCTCGATCGGAAGACCCGCCCGGTCAGCCGCAGCACTCCTGGCCGGTGGTCGCCCGGCGCGTTGCCGAAGAAGTGGCGCATGGCAAAGCCGACGAGGGCATTTTGTTTTGCTGGACCGGCACAGGCGTCAGCCTGGCAGCCAATAAAGTGCGCGGCATCCGTGCTGCCCTGTGTGTGGATGCTGAAACGGCCCGCGGCGCGCGATTGTGGAACAATGCCAATATTTTGTGTCTTTCCCTGCGCTTGACCAGCGAAGCAGTGGCACGCGAAATCCTGCAAACCTGGTTCAACACCTCCTACCAGCCCAATCCCACCGACGATGCCTGTTTGAAACTGATCGAGGAACTGGACAAATGAAGCTCTTTCGGCGGGATATTCGTCAGGATTGGGGGATGATTTTCATCTAGAATCCCTGTCTTGCAGATTACTTAAGGTACAATGTCAGAGGGGGTTCTCCCCGCATTTCCATAATCCCATCTACAACGGAAGAAGGAGTACCTGTCATGAGTGAATGGAAAGTCTTGCTGACCGATGGATTGGAAGAAAACGGGCAGGCAATTTTGAGGCAATTTGCCACAGTGGATAACCACTCCGGAATTTCGGCAGAGGAACTGCTGGAGGTCGTTGGTAATTATGATGCGATGATCGTGCGTGGACGCACCAAAGTGACCCCTGCCGTCTTCGAAGCGGGGAAGAATCTCAAAGTCGTCGGCCGCGCTGGCGTTGGAGTGGATAACATTGACCTGAATGCCGCCAAAGCCAAAGGGGTGACTGTGGTCAATTCCCCCACCGCAACCACCATTGCCGTGGCCGAACTGACCATGGGGCTGATGTTGGCGGTCCTGCGTGAAATCCCACGCGCCGATGCCGGGATGAAAGCCGGAAAATGGCTGAAAAAAGAAATGGAAGGCGGTGAATTGTGGCGCAAAACCTTGGGCATCATTGGTTTTGGGCGTATTGGCTCGGCAGTGGCGCAGCGCGCCAGTGCCTTTGAAATGAACGTCATCGCCTACGACCCGCTTCGCACCCGTGAAGAAATTGAACAACGCTGCGGCTGCTCCTCCACCCTCGATGATCTCCTGGAGCAGTCCGACATCATTTCCATTCACACCCCCCTCAACGACACCACCCGTAATTTGATCAACGAAGATGCCTTTGCCAAAATGAAAGACGGCGTGTACCTCATCTGCGCAGCCCGCGGCGGCGTGGTTAATGAAGAAGCTTTACTGGCTGCCCTGGAATCCGGCAAAGTAGCCGGCGCCGGTCTGGATGTGTTTGCCGTGGAACCGCCCGGCGTTACACCCCTTGTTTCACACCCGCGTGTGGTCTGCACGCCGCATATTGGCGCTCAAACGGTGGAGGCGCAGGTGCGCGCCGCCGAGGACATTGCCACCGAAGTTCTGGCCGCCCTAAAAGGCGAACCGTTACGCTGGAAAGTTGCCTGATTTTTAGGTAGAATGGAGCGGGGCAGTTCAACTCCCCGCTCAAATTTTTTTGAAGAAAGGATCACCCATGCAGGAAAAATTGAACCTCCTCAAAGAAAAAATGGCGACCATCTGGGATCTTTCGATGATCGGCGCACTGATGGGATGGGATCAGCAAACCTACATGCCCCCCAAAGGTGCAGAAGAACGCGGTGAGCAGATGGCTACCCTTTCCCGGCTGGTGCATGAGATGGCCACCTCGGACGAAGTGGGTAAATTGCTGGATGAACTGGTTCCTTATGCTCAAACCCTTGACCCCGATTCCGATGATGCCCGTCTGATTAAACTGGCTAAACGCGAGTACGACAAACAGACCCGCGTGCCGGCTGAAAAAGTTGCAGAATATGCCCGTGTAACGACCATGGCGCAGGGTGCGTGGGTGCAGGCACGCAGCGAATCGAACTTTGCTTTGTTTCAGCCGCATCTGGAAAAGATTGTCGAACTGCGCCGGGAATACGCCAGTTACTTCGCTCCTTACGATCATGTATACGACCCCCTGCTGGACGATTTTGAACCCGGGCTGAAAACTGCGGAAGTGCAGGAAATTTTTGCCCGCCTGCGCCCCCAACAGGTTGAACTGATTCAGGCAATTGCAACCCGTCCACAGGTGGATGATTCATTCCTGCATCTAAAGTATGACGATCAAAAACAGTGGAATTTTGGTGTAGAGGTGGCCACCCGCTTCGGTTACGACTGGCAGGCCGGCCGGCAGGATCGCTCTGCCCACCCCTTCACCACCAGTTTTGGCATCCGCGATGTACGCATTACCACCCGCGTCATCGAAGATCAACTCCCCTCGGCCCTGTTCGGCACCATGCACGAGACCGGCCACGCCCTCTACCAGCAGGGCATTGACTGGAAATACCGCCGCAGCGCCCTGGGTGGAGCGGCATCCCTGGCTGTCCACGAATCCCAGTCCCGCATGTGGGAAAATCTGGTCGGGCGTTCGCGCGCTTTCTGGCGCTTCTTCTACCCGCGCCTGCAGGAGTACTTCCCCCAACAATTGGGCAATGTCAGCATGGAAGCGTTCTACAAGGCGATCAACAAAGTTGAACCGTCTTTCATCCGGGTTGAGGCCGACGAAGCCACCTACAATCTGCACATCATGCTGCGCCTTGAACTGGAAATCGCTCTCATGGAAGGCAGCCTGGAGGTCAAACACCTGCCGGAAGCCTGGAACACCCGCATGAAAGAATACCTGGGTATCACCCCTCCAAATGACCGCCTGGGTGTATTGCAGGATATTCACTGGTCGGGCGGGATGATTGGCTACTTCCCCACCTATGCATTGGGCAATCTGATTTCGGTGCAATTGTGGGAGAAAATCCTGCAGGATATCCCCAATCTGGAAGAACAGATTGAACGCGGAGAGTTTTCAGCGCTGCTGGGCTGGCTGAGGGAAAAAATCCACCGACACGGCTCGAAGTTCGAGCCGCAGGAACTGGTGGAAAAAGTCACCGGCTCAAAAATTGACCCGCAGCCGTATATCCGTTACCTGAACACCAAATACCGCGATATTTACGGTTTTTAAGCCATGAAATTTGGCGTCGTCCTGCCAACCTACGGTCAAGGCGCAACCCGTTTGAGCATCGTAGATACCGCCCTGGCAGCCGAAGAACTGGGCTTTGACTCGATTTGGGTGACCGATCATCTGGCACTGCCGCAGGCGGATGCCGAGCGTTTCGGTCATATTTTCGAAGCCATTACCACCCTCAGTTATCTGGCGGCCAGCACGCGCCAGATTCGCCTGGGAATTTCTGCGCTGGTGCTGCCCCAACGCAACCCGCTGGAAGTCGGTAAAGAACTTGCCACGCTGGATGCCTTGAGCGGCGGGAGGGTGATTCTGGCAGCAGGAATCGGCTGGTCGGCGGGCGAATATGCCAATCTGGGTTACGAATTTCACAACCGCGGCAAACGCATGGACGAAGCCCTGAAAGTGCTGCGCACCCTTTGGCGGGGCGGCAAGGTGATCTCCTTTTCCGGAACTTACTACCGGTTTGAAAAGGTTGTCCTTTCACCGCCACCCGTTCAACCCGGGGGGCCGCCCCTCTGGGTAGCCGGCGATTCGCCCATCGCGCTCAAACGCGCAGTCTATTTCGCCGACGGCTGGCATCCCAACACCCAGCCGGTCGAACAGATCCGCTCCGCACTCCAATCGGTGCGCCCGCTGATCCTCAATCGTCCTTTTACGGTGTGTATGCGCGCTCGCCTGCAATTTTCCCCCGCAATCAGCACCGATCAGCCTTTCAGCGGCACACCGGAGCAGATCTCTCAGCAGATACACCAATACCAGCAGGCTGGTGTGGATTATTTGATTTTCTCTTGCAATGCCGAAACGCAGGGTGAACGCGAACGCTGCCTGAAAACCTTTCAGGAACAGGTCAAACCGCGCCTGACTCAAACTTCCTGAGCCTTTCTAGGATCCAGAAATAAGAATGGGATCGAAAACCCCCTGTCTGCCGTAAGAGACAGACAGGGGGTTTCTCTGCCGATTAGCGTACCCGGCGCTTCCACTCTTCCTTTAACTGTAGTTGCTGCGGGCTTTCCCCCGAAGGCAGGCTGAGAAAGTCGTTCATCAGCCGGTTGAATTTGCTGCTGTCGTCCAGCATCACAAAATGCCCGCCCTCCTCAAATTGAATGAGATGGGCATGTTCGGGCAATTTTTCAATCTGATCCAGACGCGGCGGCTGAACCAGTGAATCGCGGCTGCCGTGTACCAGCAGACAGGCGGTATTCAGTTTTGCCCACAAGCCGCCTGCGTATTGCAGCACCACATCACTCAGCGAACCCAGAATCGCAGCCGGATCGGTTTTGGCGGCATCTGTCGTAACCGGTTCGCTGAGCGGTGTCTTGCCCAACATACCCTCCGCAAGATCAACCGGTGAGGTATTGCGCAGCCGCCCGCTGATCATGTTTTCATCCAGCGGAAAACCAACCGCCATGACCCGATCCACCACACCCGGATGGCGCAAGGCAAACAGCAGCCCCACCAATGCCCCCAAACCGTGCCCGACAATTGCCACCCGGCCAATACCCAGTTTTTCCAGAAACGCCTCAATCAGTCCGGCCTGAGCTGCAAGAGAGTACTGCCGATTCTTGGCGCTGTCGCCAAAACCGTACAGATCCAGGGCGTAAGCGCGGTAGCCAACCGAAGCGGCCTGCATCATCGGAATCCAGTAGCGCCATGAACCGACCCATGAATGCAGAAAGAGAATGGGGCGACCGCGTCCCAGCACTTCGTAATGGATAATATCTTGCTCAATCAGGATTGCGCTCATGGTTACTTCTTTTGGGCAAAGCGTTCCAGCAACTCCGCCACCCGGCGGGTCAACTCATCCGGCGCAAAGGGCTTCAATAAATACTCGCTGGCGCCGGCTTGCAGTCCTTGCTGAATCTCCGCTTCCTGTCCTTTGGCAGAAAGAAAGACCACCGGAATGTGCGCAGTCTGCGGGTCAGCCTTGATGCGTTCACAGGCCTCGTAACCGGTCATACGCGGCATGCGCACATCCATCAAAATCAAATCCGGCAGCACGCTGGGAGCTGCCTGCCAGGCCTCCTCCCCATTGGTCACGGTGATGACCGTATGACCGGCAAACTGCAAAGTGAATGTCAGCAAATCGCGGATATCCTTTTCATCCTCAGCCACTAAAATCTTTGCCATCTTCACTCAACCTTCCAATGGATAGATTGGCAGTGTGAAGGAAAACACACTGCCCTCACCGGGTACACCGGTGGACGAAAACCAGATGCGGCCTTCCTGCATTTCCACCAGAATTTTGGAAAGCGCCAGTCCCAGGCCAGTGCCGGGAGTTGCCATTACCAGGGGATTTTCACCACGGTAAAAACGGTCAAAAATACGGCCATGATCTTTGGGTGGAATACCGATGCCATTGTCAATGACATCTACTTGCACCTCATGTTCGAGCGTTGAAATGCGCACTGCAACCCGTCCGTTTTCGGGGGTGTAATTGAAACCATTGCTGACCAGGCTGCGCAAAATTTGCAGGGTGCGTTCGCGATCCCCGCGCGCATACGGCAAGGACGGCGGCGCTTCCAGCAAAAAGTGCATCGGCTTGCCGGTTTCAGCCGAACGCTGGCGCATCTCGCCGAGAATTTCCTCCGCCAGGGCGCGCAAATCGAGAGGTTGGGCTTCAAGCATGACTTTACCGGATTGAATGCGCGAGACATCCAGCAAATCATTGACCAGAACGTTCAGGCGCTCCGCATTTTCCCGCAGGATTTCAATGAAGTGAACCTGTTTATCGGTCAACTCGCCGCCAGCGCCCATCAGAAGGATATCGGTGTACCCTTTAATGGAAGTCAACGGCGTGCGCAACTCGTGAGAAACGTTGGCAATAAACTCAGATTTCAAGCGTTCCACCTGCACCTGATGGGTCATATCGCGCAGGATGGAAACCGTACCGAGAAATTCATTGCGCCAGATGACCGGCGCCAGATGAAGGGCGACCACCCGCCCATTGGTGAGGGTGATCTGTTCAGCGTAAGCCTCCCCCGCCGCAGGATAACTTCCCTCCGACCAGCGCTGGATGACCGCCATCCACTGGCTGCCGGTTCCTTCAAAGGAGGGTGCAATCTGTTGGAGCGGCTTACCGATCACCTTGCTGCTATTCACTTCCAATATCGCTTCGGCCGAGTCATTGAACAGGGTAATGGTCTGATTGACATCCGTAACAATCACGCCATCCGCCACGGCTTCCAGAATGCCGCGCGAGCGGGAAGCTTCAATTTGCTGGTCGCGCAACATGGCTCCCAGGTTTTCAGCCTGATCGCGGATCAGACCAAACAGTTCAGCATTGTTGAGGGTAATGGCAATCTGCCGGGCAATCCCTTCCAGCAGGCCGGCCTGTTCCGGCTGGAAGTGCCCCTTTTCCCGATGCAGGAGCATGAGGGTACCCAGCGACTCCTCTCCCAGAATCAAAGGAATGGCCGCCAAACTGTGGTAAGCCGGCGGATGATGCGGCTCCATTTGCCAGCGTGAATCCTGATGGACATCCTCAATCCAGAGGGGTTTTCTCACCCGCATCAGGTACTGGTGAATCTGGTGCTCGATGGCATGTCCTTCCGAGAATGCCAAACTTTCCAGATGTTGACCGGCCTGAACAACGACCCGCCCGGCATCGCGGATGATCAGGCTTTCCTCGATATCCAGCGCTTCATTCAAAACACTCAACGAACGGCTGAGCACCTGTTGAATATCCAGACTGGCGGATAGTTCAGTGGTCACTTTCAGCATCGTCCGGGATTTGTGATGTTCCAGACTCAGAGCGGCGGTGCGTTCCTCCACCCGGCGCTCCAGGTCTTCTTTGAGCGAGCGGATTTCCTCAAAACGGCGGGCATTCTGCAGGGCAATTGCCGCCTGATTGCTGATGGTGCGCACCAGTTCAATTTCCTGGGCCGAAAAGCGGCGCTTTTCTTCTGATTGCAGCAGCAGCCAACCGGAAATTTCCTGTCCACTGACCAGCGGGATAATGACCAAAGCGCGCACCTTGCGGCTGTCAAGAAAAGCCGCCCGCCATTCGGTCAATTCCTGTTCCTCTTCAACATCTTCGGTATTAAAGACGCCCTGCGAATCGCGCAGCTGCTCGATGAGCGGAATCATTGGCACAGTAAGCGGCAGGGCATCCTCCGCAGGCGGGTTTTCAGCCGCCAGAATCAACTGATCCTCTTCACCGATCAATAAAGCAGCTGCACGGCTAATATCCAGCGCATCCGCCAGCCGCTCACAGGTCAGCTGGAGAATGGGCAGCACTTCCAGCGAAGCGCCTAAATCCGCTGAAAAGCGATTCAGCAAAGCCAGACGGCTGGAGCGTTGATCCAGTTCAGCGGCCCGGCGCTGGCTTTCTTCGAACAGACGCGCATTTTCTAATGCCACCGCCGCCTGACCGGCAAAGGTCATGGCCGCCTGTATATAATCCTCCGTGTAAAAACTGGCATCCCGTTTTTCCAGCGCAATTACGCCAATTAATTCCGACTTGGCAATCAGGGGTATGCCCAGCCAGGAAAGATACTCCGGCACCAGCAAGCGGGTAAAGCGGGCATCGGTACGCACGTCCGGCACCGAAATCGCCACCCCTGAACGGCTCATTTCCTGGAACAGTACACTATCCTCAACGCGGGCAGTCAGTCCAAGGCGCGCCTGATCGTCATCAAATCCCCGCGCGGCAGCCACCTCAATGAAATCTCCTTTGCGCAGCCAGAGCGTTGCCGTATCGAACGGAACTACTCTTTGCAACTGCTCCAGCAGGCCAGCAATCAGAGCATCACTTTGCAGGCTGGAGGTAATCGTTGAAGATGCCTGCGTCAGCGCCTGTAACTGCGCCGTGCGCTGTTGGATGGAGCGGAACAGGCGCGCATTTTCCAGTGCAAGCGCGGTCTGCTGCGCCAGCGAGAGCGCCAGACTTTCATGTTCGGCGCTAAACGCCTCAGCCTGGTCGAAATTTTCCAGTACCAGCACTCCCATACAACGTTCTGCAAGGCGAATTGGCAGCGCCAAAACCGAGATGGGCAGCCTTGCCCGGCTGGCTTTTTGATACCGGATTAAATCTTCAGCCGAGAGGTTGTAATCCTCAGCAAAATGAATTTCATTTACCCGCAGGGGATTGCCGGTTTGAACGACGCGCAGCGGCAGCGGCGGCGGTGTCCGCTCAGGATTGTAGCGGATTTGCAGTAAAGCTTCGACATCACTGTATCCGCGTGCATGCACGGGTAAAATCCAACCGCCGTTTTCCTCGATCAATCCCACCCATCCAGCGTCTGCGGAAGGCAACACCTGCATGGCGCTTTCCAGCAGGCTTTGCAGGATACTGCCGGTATCCAAACTACCCAATTTTCGGCTGAATTCGAGCAGCAAATTGACATCCCCCAGGCGGCGACGGGTTTCGGCAAGCAATTCAAGATTCTGCAGACTGATACTGACCTGGCGGCAGAGTTGTTCGTAAACCTGAACATCCCCGGCTTCAAACGGTTCCATGGGTTCGCTGCCACAAACCATCACAGCGGCGCGGCGGTCAGAGGATACTTCAAAAGGAAACACGACAAAACTGCGGCTGCCAAGACCGTTGAGCAGGGGTGTCCCGCGCCAGACACCATCCTCCTCTACCTGCGGGGTTAGAATTAAGCGCCCATCCGCCAAAGCCTGACGCAGCGGGTTACGTTGACCGAATAACGCTTCGGGGTTGCTGCCGGGTGGAATTTCGCCCAGCACTTCAATCAAGCGTGCGCCCGAGGCATCGCCTTCTGCAACCAGCGCGGTTTGCAGCCCAAAATGTTCCAGCAATGCCCGTCCCATGCTGACCAGCGCAGCGCGGGTATCCTGCTGTAAACTGGCCTGCGCGGCGATCTCCAAACCCGCCCGCACGCGCTCCACCTGCCGAAACAGGCGGCGAATTTCCACCATATTTTCAACCTGCCGGTGCAGCAACTCCGGAATTTGCTGACGGGCTGCCTGAGCCGATTGGCTCAGCTGATCATTTTCCTGCCTCAGGTGTTGCAGCTCCGTTTGAGTCTTTTCAAAATGCCGGTGATTTTCGATCAGCAAAGCCGCCTGCACCGCAAAAATTTCCACCGCGTCCAGCGTTGGGCGGTCAGGGCGGCGGGCATCGCGCGGGTCGTCCACACTGATCAATCCCAGCGGCTCGCCGTTTGAGTCAAACAACGGCGCAAGCAAAAAGTCATCGGCATTCCACAGGTATTCCGCTTGTCGCTCGCTGGTCGGCAGCACCGTGATAGTGTGAACCTCCTCCGGCACCAGCGGCTGCTTATCAGCGGGGATGAAATACAAATCCCCCACGCGGTACTCCGGCTGACATAACTGCAGGATGCCGCGCCAGGGCTGCACCCGCGAGCGCAGTTCCTCCCACATTTCAGCAGAAATGCCTTTCTGCGCCACGCGGTGCAAACAATTACCGGCCGGGTCATAGACGCTGATCAACACGGCACGGAAGGGTGTGGCGTCCACAATGGCTTCGGCAATGGCTTCCAGCCCCTTTTCCAGCGGCTGATTGGGGCGCAGGAAGCGCGCAACCTGATACAGCTCACTGAGCGTATCCAGCTGGCGTTTGAGCAATGTACCGCGCCGGGCCTGTTCCTCGTAATGCACCGCATTGGAAAGCGCAATGGTCGCTTGCGCCGCCAGCGATTGGGCAATATCCATCGCCGACTCGTCAAAATGATCGGCCTCAAAACTGTGCAGAGCGATCAGCCCGCCTGCCCGGTCTTGATAGTAGATGGGCACCAACAAAACCGACTGGATGCCCTCATGCGGGAGGCGAAAATCGGGGTTATTCATGTCGCGCAGTACATACCCCATGCCGCTGGCAATCACCTGCAATTCCAACGAGGAAAGTTCAACAGGCGGCGGGTCACCCACCGAAAAACGGATTTGCGGCGCTGCCTCCGGTGATTGATCCAGTTCAAAAAACAGGATGGTGCCGCAGTCAGCGCGGGTAGTGCGCAGAGCTTCGTCATAGACCAGCTGCAGCAGGTATTTCAAATCCAGCGAGGTACTTAACTCACGGGTGATGCGGGTCAGCGAGGTCATCTGCTCTACCCGCCGCCGCAGGGTTTCATCGGTTTGCATCAACAGGTAACTACGCTCAACCACCCCTGCCAGCTGTCCGGCAGCCGTTGCCATCAACTGCACATCGCCGGGGTCAAAAAAGTTGGGTTGGCGGCTCGCAATCCAGATCTCCCCAATGCCCTCATCCCGCACCACCAACGGCACCACAATCAGCGATTCAATTTTCCACGATTGAATCAACTGCTGGTAGAACGGAACAATCGGCTTTTCCTCCACCGACTGGTTTAGTTGAATGATGTGCTGACTGCCGGCAGACGTAAACGGGAACTGAACATCCTCCGCCAAAAGGCGGGTGAAACGTTCCGGTACATCCCCCACCCCGCCATAGTGCGAAGGACGGTGCAATTGCAGGACAACCCGGTTTTGATCCAGCAAAAATACCGCAGCCACATCTGCCTGCAAAAGGCGCACCAGTTCCTGCAGGGAAAATTTGAGAATCTCATCGAGGGTCGCCGCTGAGCTGGACAAACTGGCAATACGCCGTAAACCCTCAGCCCGTTGCGCCCGCAAACGCGATTGCTGCAGCAGAGCGGCATTGTCAATGATCGGCGCCACCTGATTGGCAACAATCATCAAAAGGTGCAGCTCATCCTGATTAAACCCACTGACTTCCTGTA
Source organism: Bellilinea sp. (assembly GCF_053501535.1). Lineage (NCBI taxonomy): Bacteria > Bacillati > Chloroflexota > Anaerolineae > Anaerolineales > Anaerolineaceae > Bellilinea > Bellilinea sp. Next base: position 52,975 of record NZ_JBRCOK010000069.1, read on the forward strand.
CATGATTGGCCACCTGCAGGTAGCCCAACACCCGCCCGCTGACCGTCAAAGGCATCATCACCGTATCGCGCAAGCCGGCGGCAATGGCTGTGGGCTGCAGGCCCAGCTCGATCCAGCGCTCATCCTCGGCGGCGTTGTCGCTGATCAGCACATCCTGAGCCAGCAGGGCAGTTTCCAACGGGCTGCCGGCCGGTACCGCAATGCGGTACATATCTAAAAACTGTTCGGGAATACCGGCGAAAGGTACTTGAGCCTGCAGCGTGCGGGTGGCTTCATTGTACAGTAAAAACCCCAGCACCTGCACCCGCACCAACGGCTGAATGGCGCTCACCAGACGTTCGAACAACCCGCGCGTGTCGCGAACCGAACTGAAAGCCTGCGCCAGCTGCGCCAGACCGTTCAGTTCTGCCGTGCGGCGCTGCTCCTGGCGATAAAGCAGCGCATTATGAATGGCAACCGCAACCTGCCCGGAGATGAGGGTCAGCAGGTCGCGATCTTGCGGCTGAAAGGCATCCGCAGTAAAAGAAGCCAGTTCCAGTGTGCCGATTAACTGCTGGCCCACCACCAGCGGCACACCCAAAAATGACTGCACCGGATACTTGCGCCGGTCAATCACCGTGCTTAATTCGGATGCCTGATCCAGATCCGCCACCATCAAAGGCTGGCGCGAAGCAGCAATCACTCCTGAAAGACCCTCTTCCCGGCTGTAGCGTTCGCCGGCAAGCAGCAAGCTGCGTTCACCATCCGCCATTGCCAGCATACGATAGGGAGTGAACGTCTGGCTGTCCTCATCGTACAAATTGATTTCGCGCAGGTCGGCTGGCACCAGGCGGTCTAAATTATCCAGAATCGAAAAAAGGGTTTCTTCCACATCCAGGCTGGCAGCCATTGCCTGAGTCAGATCGAGAAAGACCTGCAAGGTTTGGGCTGGCAGCAAGCCGGGTTGGGCTGCACCGATCACCGCGCCGCTTTCTGCGGAACGGAAAGTGATTAACCTCAAACCCTGCTGACCAAACGGCAAAGACTGAGAACTGGCCTCCAGTACCTTTCCTTCGACAATCAGGCGGGCCTGACCATCCGCAGCACAGAGATTCAACAGGCCATTTGCCGGGCGAGTTTTGCGAGCCAGACGTTCCAGCCCGGCGGATTCGCCTTCCTTCAAGCCAAACAACTGCCGTCCAGCAGCGTTGATCCAGGCCAGCCTCCCGCCGGTTTCAACGATCAACAGCGGCTCAGCGGTGGGGTTGTCGGTTTCAGGCGGCAGAGGATCAACAGACAGGCGATGATGAGGACGGGATACCCAGCGAATCAGTCCGGCAGCGGCAAGCCAAAAAAGCAAGCCGCTCCCTGCCAACACAATCCCCAGAATAAGCGGGTTTTCAAAAGACATGCGGGTATCCCAAGCAAAAATTAAATTGAATCGCGGCGGCGCTCTTCGGCGGCAATCTCGGTGATTTCACGAATATCAGCAAACTGGTGTGTAAGGGGAGAAACCAGCCCAATTGCCAGCGTCATAAACGGCGTTGGGGTCATCTCGCCGTCCTTGCCGGGCGCAAGGACAAACCCCTGCTGACGGTCTAGAAAGTTATAATGAGAAAGTACTTCTTCCTTAAAACGTTCTTTGAGGCGGGATTTTATGGCTGCCCCGGCCTGAGCGGTGGTGGAAACCACAAAATTATCACCGCCCACATGGCCGATAAAGTCATTTTGTGTGCCCAGTTCATCCACCACTTCGCCCAGCAGCATGGCGGTAAAACGCAGCACATCATTTCCGGCAATGAAGCCGTACACATCCTTGAAAGGCTCAAAGTGGTTGATGCGAATATCCAGAAAAGCCCAGTCATTCTGGCGAATCAGTTTACGCAGTTGATCTTCAATCAGCCGCCCGGAAGGCAGACCGGTTTGCGGGTCGGTCAGGCTTTCCCGTTCCGAACGCGCCAGCGCATTCTGAACGCGCAGTTTCAATTCCTCAATATCAAACGGTTTGGTAATATAATCATCCGCTCCCAGTTCCAGACCCTTAAGTTTATCGCTGCGCTCATCTTTTTGGGTCAGGAACAGCACCGGAATATGACTGGTGCGCGTGTTGGTGCGCAAAACCCGGCAGACTTCGTAGCCGTCAATATCCGGCAGCATAATGTCCAGAATCAGCAGATGCGGCATCACCTGACGGGTCTTTTCCAGCGCATCCGACCCGCGCGGGGCAATGTCCACATCGTATCCCTGCGATGAAAAATAAATGCGCAGCATATTGGAAATATCTACATCATCTTCCACAATCAACAGGCGGGCTTTACTCATGGGTGCCTCCCTCAGAAAAATCAGGCATGGGCTTTCCCCCGGCGTATCCTGTACGACCCATTCCGCCCAGCCGGGGAACCAGACGGTGGAAAACGGATACAACACTTAATCTTACGCAAAACCGCCATTTCTGGCAACAAAAAACCCCACCCAAAGGCGGGCCGGTTAGGAAGTTGTAAGGATGGAAAGACGGCTTACCAGCTTTCGCTGCCCGCCTCACCCGGACGCGGGTAAAGGCGCGGGTGCAGATGAGCGTCTTTCAAACGGTGATGATCGCTGTCTTCATAGCGGATGTCCCGGTCAATCACCCGCCGCTCTTTCGAGGCGAACAGAATCACATCCGATTCGATCATGCGCGCCGGATAGACGATCATGCCGGCCCCAATGCGGCAGTTGTGTCCCACACATCCACCCAGCACCGGGCGGTTGGATGGCTGCAGTTGACCAAACGCATCCCGCGCCCGAATGGGAGATGGAATCAGGTTATAGTCCGTGAAGGTTGAACCCGCCCCAATGAAGGTGTTGCGACCAATCACGCACATTTGCAGACAGGTATTTTGTGCCACCATGCTGTTGTCCATGATGGTGGTCATAAACAACGAAGCGCGGAAGGGCAAAAATGTACCGTCCCCCACCACCGAAAGCATGAGCTGACAACCCTGCGAAACGTTGACATTATCGCCGATGATGCAGTTTTCGATCACTGCCCCTGCGCCGATGGTCACATTATCCCCAATCGTGGTCGGCCCATGAATGACCGCAGTCGGATCAATGGAGCAATTGCGTCCTACCCGCACCAGTTTGGAACATTCCAGCACTTGCTTGCCTTCGTACAGGGCTGCCGCCAGAATACCCAGTTTGAAGAAGGGATCGCGATTCAAACGGTCTTCAAAGCGCGCCCCGCGTCCAAACAAGCCAAACACGGTATCGGCAATAAAAATATGCACCCACGAGTCAATGGCTATCAGGCTGCGCAGCGGCACCTGATAGACCAGATCACCCGATTCACTCGCCATGTAGGTGGGAACATGGTAATAGCCAATTTCACGCGCCTGCAAGTCCACCACCAACGGCTCGGCGCTCGGCTCGGGGCCGTGCGGGTAATACCACAAATCCACCAGATAAATATCCCCTGCCGGCGTGTAGGAAGTGGAAAGCGGCAAACAATGTTCACGGAAAGCAGGATCATGAATGGATAAGGCTGCCCGCGAGGGGTAAGGGCGGCGCAGGGCTTCCTGCATGAAGGCCTGCATAAACCCTTCGTCGAAAAACAAATTATCCCGGTAAACGATGCAGGCTTCGCGGGTTTGCGGCAGGCGGGCTTCGGGGGGCAGCTCCAGTTCGCGGGTGGTGTAGGACGCCAGCACATCGCGCTGCTGCAGCCAGAGTGGTTTATTCACAATTCTCAAATCCCTTGCGCGCTCGTTGAAAGGCTCCAAATAACGGGGACACTGTAAAATGATCTTCAGCATCCGTCCCTCTCAATCCAGCGGTTTCTGCTCGATTTCCAAAAGACAGCCGTTTGGGTTGGGTTTTTCGCGAATCAGGTGAACGCGCCCGCTGCTCACCCAGTAGGTCAACTCCTGCAGCATCCCCAGCAGGAATGCACAAACCAATTCCACGTTTGATTCCCCCTGCACTTCAAAGCCAGTGCGGTGGCGCCACTGCCAGCAGCCCTGTTCGACTCGCACCTCAAACTCACCCGCCCCGTTGCGGCTGAGCCAGTCTGCCAGCTTTGTCAAAGCCGTGTACATTTTACGGCGCGGCGCAAGCAGGCGGAAATCCAGATCTTCAAATCCCAATTCGGCAGAGAATTGGGTGAGGATGCGCGAAAATGCCGCCCTGCCAGCCCGCACCAGAATTCCCGCCGCAGATTGGCTGCCGTATGCAGCCCCCAGCGCATCCCCCAAATTTTCCAACCCCAAAGGTGACTGCTCAACCGGCAGAGAAGCCATCAAATTTTCAAAGCGGGTTTCACCGAGAATTTCGGTCAAACCTTCCAGTATTTGCTGGTTCAAAGCGGGGGAGTACTTGAAAGTCGGAGTTGATTTCATGGTGAGGAATCGGGTAAAGGACTGTCCAGAAATTCCTTTAAAGTCAGCATGAAGGTGCGCGGTTCATCCAGCATGATGAAATGACCGGCATTGGGATAACGTTCAATGCGAGAATTGGGCAAACCATTTTGCAGCGCTTTCCACTGGTTGGGGTTGACGATGTTATCCCGGTCGCCAAACATCCCCATCACCGGCACTTGAATGCGGTGAATCTCATTACTCAGGTTGGTGCGGCGCAGGGAGGCAATGCTGGTCAGGAAGGATTCGAGCGTCGTGCGCGAGAGGTCGCGATCCATCATATCCGGAAAGCGCGGGTCGCGGCAAATGGTGGGCGAAGCAACCCGCATGGCGGCGCGGAAAACCGGGAACAGACGGAACAAAAAGAATGCCACCACCCGCCAGCCGGCCAGTTTGAGCGGCAGCGCCAGAGAAGAACCGACCACCGGCGAGCCGATGATCACCACCTTTTCAACCCGCTGAGGATAGCGCAGCGCAACCGAAAGGCTGACCGTACCGCCCATGCTGTGGCCTACCAGCGGTGCGCGGATAATTCCCAGTTTCTCCATGAACTGGTCCACCAGCGCAACAAACTCACCGACCTCATAAGTGTCCAGTTTTTTGCCCGATTCGCCGAAACCCCAAAAATCCAGCGCGTAGGTGCGGTAATACTGCCCCAAATAGGTCATCGTCTCCTGCCACAACCCCCACGACCCCAGCCAGCCATGCAGTAAAATGACCGGCTTGCCCCGGCCATACACCTCATAATGGAGAATTCCCTGATCCGTTGTTATGGATGACACGCCGCTTCATTGCCCCCTGTTACTCACGAATTGCCTTCCCCCATCTCTTCCAGAATGCTGTAGAGCAGCTCCAACAGCACTTTTTTGACATTTTCTTTGTCCTTTGCCACACACGAAAGCAGTTTCACTTTCGGGTCAAGGCGCAGGGCCAGCCGCATGTCGTCAATGTCCCAGGCGTCTTTGCAATCCTGTTTATTAGCCGCCACTACGTAGGGGGTGGGCGCGTAAGCCCGGAAGGTTTCTAAAATGGTGCGCGCCTCGCGGAAAGTCTCCGGACGGGTACTGTCCACCATCACCACAAAACCCAGCATACCTTCCGAAAGGATTTCCCACATAAAATCGAAACGTTTTTGTCCCGGCGTACCAAACAGATACAACACCAGATCATCATCCACGGTAATCCGACCAAAATCCAGCGCGACGGTCGTATTTTCCTTCACCTTTTCAGCCGCTGAAGTGATTTTGCGTTCCGTCGAAACCACATCAATCTCGCTGACGGATTGGATGAATTCGGTCTTGCCTGCATTGAACGGCCCGGTAACTACGATTTTGACTGTCTGCATCGTGCTTCCTTAGGAAACAGGGTTTAGATCGAGCGAATCTTGTTGATTAAACGGTTGAGCAGTGAAACCTGCTCTTGTTTGTTGGTGGTCTGAAACGGACGCACCATACCGCCCACCGGCACACCGCCCGGGCGCACAATTTCAACCAGGCCGGCTTGCAGCAGGGCGTATACCACCCGTCGAATTTCCAGATCGTTCATCTTGGTGGCGTGCCCAATCTGCCGGATGGTATTCTTAGGATTGACATAGCGCACCACTCGCCACTCTTCCAGACTCAGGTTCAGGTTGCGAATGTTGCTGCCGGGGCGTTCGGTAAATTTGAGCGCCATGTCCAGACTGGGAATCTCTTCCTGTAACTGCTCCCACTCGCGCAGCTGCCGTGAACCTTCGATGATCAGGTTTTCCAGATCAATGCGCACCGGTATTTTTCCATCGGGGGTCAACTGATCGGGATTGAAGTTGAAGGATCCCTCCACCCACGTAAACAACCGGCGGACGACATCCACGCAGTAACCTTGCAGGCTTTCCAGAATGTCCTTCTGGGTCAGATAACCGGCATTGATCAACAAGAGTCCCACTTCCTTGTCGCTCATCTTACGCGTTCGCTCGCGAATAACCCGAGCCTGATTGGGGGTGATTTTACGGCTGCGCTGCAAGATGGCCGCCAGATCGTTTTCCTCACTGCCAATTTGGGCATAAGCCAGTTTACCTTCGCGAAAAGTAATCTGCGCAACTTCACTGGTACCTTCGATCACCAGAGTACCTGTTTTGCGAGCCAGATTGATCAGATTGAGCAGTTGAGTGATGGAAAAATCGCGCAGATTGCCCCGTAATGCCATGTGCAGCCTCGGAAAACGAGAAGGTCTGAAAGAATTATAACAAATGTCCGTCCATTCACAACGCATTCACGGCGTTGAGAATGGCGGTTTACCTTACAATATCGTTGGGTGAATTGGGTATAATCAACGGCATCATCTCCAAAACGTTTAGCGGGTAAAGCATGACCTCTGAAATTGTGATTCTATGCAACCCTCATGCCAATCAGAGCAAAGCCGCGGCGGTTGCCAGCCGCCTTCAACAAATTGCCCCACCCTCACCTCAGGTGGAGTGGGTATTTACGTCTTATCCGCGCCATGCCGTGCAACTGGCGCGCCAGATTGCCGAACAGGGCTGCCGTAAGTTGATTGCCATGGGCGGCGATGGTACCGTCCACGAGGTCGTCAACGGAGTCATGCACCTGCCGCCGGAACAGCGCCCGATCATTGGGATCATACCGGTCGGTTCAGGCAATGACTTAGCCGGAAGTCTGAAAATTCCCGCCGACCCGGTTGACGCCCTCAAACTGGCGCTGGACGGTTCGGTAGGCAATGTGGATATTGCCCGCATCGAAGATGACCGCGGACACGGCGAGTATTGGACTAACACCCTGGGAATCGGTTTTGATGCCGTGGTCAACATCCGCTCGCGCAGCATTCGTTGGGTGCGCGGCTTTTTGATTTACTTCTTATCGGCCCTGCAAACCATTCTTTTCAATCACACGCCGCTCGGTTTACAAGCCGTCCAGGACGGTAAAAGATGGCAGGCTCACCTATTGATGCTGGTGCTGTGCAACGGCCGGCGGGAAGGCGGCGCTTTCTGGGTTGCCCCGCAGGCCAGCCCCCAGGACGGAAAACTGGACTATCTGGGCATTCGCCGCATCTCACGCTTGCAAATGTTATACACCATTCCATTTGTGATGCAGGGTACCCATCAGCGGTTGCCATACGCCTGTCAGGGCCGCTTTCAGAAGCTGGAACTGGTTTCGGATCATCCCCTTTACATCCATACTGACGGTGAAATTTACGCCGGCCTGGATTCGACCATTCGCCAGATTCGTGTCGAAGCCATACCATCGGCTATACGAATGAACATTCCCTCTACCGGATAAATCCCCAAACCATGCCTGAATTAACTCACACCCTGCAAGGTCACGATCTCGGTTTCTTGAAAATGGTTGCCGGCCTGTGGGGTTTGGAACTCACCGCCCACGACGTCCGCTCAGCAATCCCGCAACTGATTCAAGCCATGCTTGACCGCCCGCTGCTGGAGGAAATTGTCGCCAGCCTGCCGGAAGGCGCCCACCGCGCCCTGCTGGACTTGCTGGCTCATCAGGGAAGGCTGCCGTGGTCGGTTTTCAGCCGTAAATACGGTGAGGTGCGAAGTCTGGGAATCGCCCGCCGCGACCGTGAAAGACCCGATCTCAATCCAATCTCACCGGCTGAAATGCTCTGGTACCGTGCCCTGATCGGCAAAGCCTTTCTCAATCAGCCACCTGAACCGCAGGAATTTGCCTATATTCCGGATGACCTCGCCACCCTTCTGGCAGTACCGGTTGAACCGCTCCCGCCTGTTTTGGGGCAGGCCGCCTCGCCACAGGATTATGACCACATCCTGCCGGCAACCGATCGAATTCTGGATGATGCCTGCACGCTGCTGGCCGCCCTGCGCATGGAAATGGATGAATCCCGCCTTGTCGGACACCTCAGCCTGCCGTTGCGCAATCTGCGCGCATTGCTCGAAGCCGCCAACTTTGTGGATGAGCAAGGTCAACCCCGCCCGGAACAGGTGCGCGCTTTTCTGGAAGCCGAGCGCCCGAAGGCTCTGCTTCAACTGGCAACAGCCTGGCTCAATTCCACCACCTGTGATGATTTGCGTATGCTGCCCGCGTTAATTTTTGAAGGAGAGTGGCGCAACGACCCTCTGCAAACCCGCAACCGCGTATTAAACCTGCTGCGTCAATTACCGGCTGAGGTCTGGTGGGATTTGAACGCCTTCATTGCGGCGGTAAAACAGGAACAGCCGGATTTTCAACGCCCGGCGGGGGATTACGATTCGTGGTTTATCCGCCGCGCGTCCGATAACCAGTACCTGCGCGGCTTTGAGTGCTGGGAGGAGGTGGACGGCGCTTTATTGCACTATCTGATAACCGCACCACTGCACTGGCTGGGCATCATGGATCTGGCCAGCCGTGACAGCAGCTCGCCGCCGCTCGCCTTTCGTTTTTCGGTGTGGGCGGGTGATCTGCTCACTGGTAAACCGCCATCCCTTGCCAATCCGGAAAACGGTGTCATCCGCATCAGCAGCGAGGGCATTCTGCACATTGAACGGAGCGCCCCGCGCAGCCTGCGTTATCAACTGGCGCGGTTTTGTGAATGGCTGCCACCGCGCGACGAAGTCTATGTTTACCAGATCACCGCCCGCTCACTGGCGCTTGCCCGCCAGCAGGGGTTGCGCAGCGTTCACCTGCTCCATTTGCTGCGCAAGACCGCCCAGCCTCCCTTACCACCGGCCCTGCTTCAGGCCATTGAACGCTGGGAACAGTACGGCGTTCAGGTGCGCTTACAGCAGGTCCTGTTGCTGCGGGTGGAAAACCCCGCCATTCTGGCTGCCCTGCGGAAAAGCCGCGTTAGCCGCCACATTCTGGAAGAAATTTCCCCCTCTGTGGTGATGATTCGCCGCTCTGCCAGAAATGCCATCCTGGCTGAACTGGCGCGGCTGGGGTATCTTGGAGCAGATGAAACAGAAGGGGTATAATGAAATCAAGTTACACCCCGCTTCTCAATCCCCAATTCTCAAAAAAAGAGGTGGCAATGATCGAACGTTTAGCCTGGATCCAGCAAGAGATCGAAGGTCTCAAGGAAAGCGGTCTATATAACCGTATCCGTACCATTGGGTCACCCCAGGGAGCATGGTTGATCGTGGATGGAAAAAAGGTGCTCAACTTCTGCTCCAACAATTACCTGGGACTGGCCAACCATCCACGTCTGGTCGAAGCAGCCCGCCAGATATTAGACCGCTACGGTGTTGGCCCGGCAGCGGTGCGCACCATCGCCGGTACCATGGAAATCCACCTCGAACTGGAAAGAAGATTGGCTGAATTCAAAAAAGTGCCCGCCGCAATCACTTTCCAATCCGGCTTTACGGCCAATCTGGCCACCATACCGGCGCTGGTCGGCAAAGAGGATATCATATTCTCGGATGAATTGAACCATGCCAGCATCATTGACGGCTGCCGGCTTTCCGGTGCGCCGATTATCCGCTACGCCCATTGTGACCCGGCCGATCTGGAACGGGTGATCCTAGAAAATCAGGGCAAGTACCGCCGCGCACTGGCAATCACCGACGGCGTGTTCAGCATGGACGGTGATATTGCTCCGCTGGATCAGATTTACCAGGTCACCAGCAAATATGGAGTTATGCTGATGGTGGACGATGCTCACGGCGAAGGTGTGATGGGCAAAGGCGGACGCGGCATCGTGGACCACTTCAACCTGCACGGCAAAGTGGATGTGGAAGTCGGCACACTTTCCAAAGCTTTTGGGGTGGTTGGCGGTGTGGTAGCCGGAGACCCGCTCATCGTGGAATGGCTGCGCCAACGCGGACGTCCGTTCCTGTTTTCCTCTGCCGTAACCCCGCCGGACGTAGCTGCTGCTATTGCCGCCGTGGATTTACTGGAAGAATCTACCGATCTGGTGGACCGGCTGTGGGAAAACGCGCGCTACTTCAAGGCCGAAATGAAACGGATGGGCTTCGATACCGGCAAAAGCGTCACCCCCATTACGCCGATCATGCTGGGTGAAGCGCCGTTAGCCCAGCAATTCAGCCGCGAACTGTTTGAGGAGAATGTGTTTGCCATGGCAATCGGCTTCCCCACCGTGCCGCGCGGCAAAGCCCGCATCCGGGTGATGATTTCTGCCTCACACAGCCGTGATGACCTGGATCAGGGACTGGCAGCTTTTGCAAAAGTCGGCAAAAAACTGGGCGTGATCTAGTCGGCCTTTTCCAGCGCTTCGGCAGCGCGGCGCTTGACATGTGCCAGAATCGCCGCCATACCGTTCAAGCGCTGGGCGGTCAGCACGTCCTGCAGCCCCATTTGCAGATAAAATTCGGCCGGAATGGCTAAAATTTCCTCCGGCGTTGTTTCATTCAACCCTTCCATGATCACCATGGCATAGCCGCGCACGGTCGGGGATTCGGCCGGCACATCAAAAGTGAAGCTCAACCGACCGTTGACCAGTCTGGCGCTCATGCGCACCGGAGTCATACACTCCGGCACATCTTCTGCATCCGATTCCGCGTCGAAATCCGCGGGCAGGGGCGGGAAGCGCCGCGCATAATCCAGCAGCAGCTCCAGTTTCTCCCGCCCCTCACATTCGGCAAAATCGCTGACAATTTCTGCCAGCCGCGGAGGTAATTGCCCACTCACGCTGCGCCCCCTTCGCCTTTTTCAATCGGCGCACCGACCAGATTACCCCACTCCGTCCATGAGCCGTCATAATTGCGCACTTTGGGGTAGCCCAACAGGTATTTCAGCACAAACCAGGTGTGAGAGGAACGCTCACCAATCCGGCAGTAAGCAATGATGTCTTTATCCGGCGTGACGCCGCGGCTCTGGTACAGCTCACGCAGCGCTTCGGGGGATTTAAAACGTCCATCCTCATCCACCGCCTGCGCCCACGGGATATTGACCGCGCCGGGGATGTGGCCGCCGCGCTGAGCGCCTTCCTGCGGGTATCCGGGCATGTGAATCAATTCGCCCGTGTATTCTTTGGGAGAACGCACATCCACCAGGGGCAAACCGGTTTGAATGTGGCGCATCACGTCATCGCGGAAAGCGCGGATACTGGCATCCGGCTCTTTGGCGCGGTACTGGGTCGGCGGGTAGGAAGGCACTTCGGTGGTCAAGGGACGATTTTCCGCAACCCAACGGGCGCGCCCGCCGTTCATCACCTTGCGTTTTTCATGTCCATAATATTCAAACAGCCAGAAGGCGTAAACGGCAAACCAGTTGCTTTTATCCCCATAAAACACCACCGTGGTATCGTTGGAAATTCCCAGCGAGGAACACAAAGCTTCAAATTCTTCCTTTGTCAGGAAGTCGCGCCGCACAGGATGCTGCAGGGTGGTGAACCAGTCCACCCGAACCGCACCGGGGATATGACCGGTATCGTAGAGCAGGGCATCCTCATTGGACTCAACAATTCGCACCGCCGGATCATTCAGGTGCTGGGCAACCCACTCGGTTTCAACCAGAAATTCCGGATAAGCATATTCGGCCATATTTTCCTCCAATTTAGATGATATTTATCATATATTTTACTAAAAACAACTTCAGATAGCAAGTCATTCGTAATGAAAGTAAACATCAATCACGGCGGTAAATTACCGCCGTGATTGATTCTTCGTTCAACTTATAGGAAAGTTATGGTACCGGCTCCACGGTCAGAATGATATTGGAGAATACATTGCCTACCGCCGGACCGAGCAAGGACAGCACGACCACAACCGCCAGACAAATACACACAATCACCGCTAAAACAATCAGCACAACGGTCAAGAGTGTGTTTCTTGGTTTGGCTGGGGCAGCCGATTGTGTCGAAATCGGCGCATTTGGGTCGTTGCCTTCCATGGCGATCAGTCCTCTTCCTCGTCTTCACGCTGACCCAGCATGGCGTTGATCTGGAACATGGCATTGATCGAGTCGCCAGCCGCTTTCAGCCAGTCCAACACCATGGTGGCGTTCTTTTCCTCTTCCACCTGCTCCTTGACGAACCAGTTAAGGAATTCCTGGCTGGCATAATCCTTATCCTCTACTGCAATGCTGTACAGCAGATTAATGCGCGCCGTAACCGACTGCTCATGGCGCAGCACTTCTTCAAAAATTTCCACCGGCGTGCCAAACTGGCTCGGTGGCGCGTCAATCGCCTGCAAAGTCACTTTGCCGTTGCGGTCATGGATGTATTCGTAGAACTTGAGCGCGTGCTCCTGTTCCTCTTTGGCTTGCAGTTTCAGCCATTTGGCAAAACCGCCCCAATTGGCTTCGTCAAAATGAGCCGACATCGCCAGATACAGATAGCCGGAATACAGCTCCAGCTTGATTTGAGTGTTCATTTCATCGAGTAAACGTTGACTGAGCATTTTATCCTCTCCTTTTGAAACAGATGATTCTCCAAGTTTTATTATAAGCCACATTCATCCCATTCCAATCCCCCCAGTGTTATCATTCTGTAAATGAATCCCCTCGCCCGCCACACGGCTTTCTCAAAGTCAAAAACGGTCAAACCGCAGCTGGCGGGCGTTGACAGATGATCGTTCGGAATAATCCACTTTTTAGTGCTTTTGCCCCCTTCTGCACCTCCCCCAATATCGCCAACGCGATATTGGGGGA
>NZ_JBRCOK010000070.1:0-13357 GCF_053501535.1 Bellilinea sp.
GCACCTCCGCCGTGCGGGAGATTGCCGCGCTCGCTCGCAATGACATGTCGCTCTTAATGTCACTCCGAGCGAAGCGACACTCGCCAGTGCTGACGGGAGTCCCCCCGCTACCTGTGCAACGGCATTACCGGAGATTGCCATACTTTTGAGTGACAAAGTTACAATACCTTCACAAATCATCTGAGAGGTCTTTCCATTCCGGGTTGACTGACTCAATTAAGGCAATCTTTTTACTTCTCGACCAACCTTTGATTTGTTTTTCCCTGCTAATCGCACTTTCTACACTCTCCGTTATTTCAAAATATACCAATTTGTGAATACGATAGCGAGATGTGAACCCGCTGCCGGTGCCGCGTTGATGTTCACTCACTCTTCGCACCAAGTCATTCGTTACACCCGTATATAAAACGGTATTGTACGCATTCGTCAGAATGTAAACAAAGTACCGCAAATGCCTCATTCAAGCGGAATTCTTTCCAATGCTTCAATCTGCTGGCGGATGAAGTCATAACCGCCCTGCCAGAAAGATGGCTGGCTGACATCCACGCCCGCTTCGCTCAACACTTTAATCGGCGCTTTCGAGCCGCCGGTCGAAAGAATCTTCAAATAACGCGGTTTGAAGGCTTCCCCTTCGGCTTTGTACTGCTGATAGAGCGAAAAGACCAGCAATTGACCAAAGGCGTAGGCGTACACATAAAACGGCACATCGAAAATGTGCGGAATGGAAACCCACTCCCAGCGGAATTCATCGCTGACCTCTACCGCATCCCCAAACTGGGTGTGCAGGTTGTGCATATAGGCATTCGCCAGTTCATCCACCGAGGCGCCTTGATGCACCATTTCGTGCGCTTCGCGTTCAAACAGGGCAAAGAACACCTGCCGTTGAATGGTGGCGTAGGCATCGTCAATCTGGCGGAAGAGCAAATCGCGCCGCACGGCCGGGTCGCTTTCCGTCTTGAGCAGACGGTCAATCAGCAGCATCTCGCCAAAGGTGGAGGCTGTTTCAGCCAGCGGCAGGTTGGAATGCCAGGTCAGCACGCTGTGATGGGCGGCCAGCATCGAGTGTATGGCATGCCCCAGTTCGTGCGCCATGGTGGCCATATCGTCGGCGCGCCCCTGATAGTTGAGCAGCACCCAGGGAGTCAGTTCCGGCACGGCGCCCCAGCAAAAAGCGCCGCCGCGTTTGCCTTTGCGAACCTCGCTGTCGAGGTGTTTTTCTTCAAACACCCGCCGGGCAAGATCGGCAATTTGCGGGTCAAATTCGCGGAAAGCGTCAAAAACGGTCAGCGCTGCCTGTTCGAAAGGATACTGTTTTTCGGCTTTGGCGACCGGCGCGTAAATATCATAACGGCGCAGGCGCTCCATTTTCAGCCAGCGCGCCTTAAGGCGGAAGTAGCGCTGGAAGACATCCACATTGCTCGAACAAACATCCAGCAGGGTATCTACCACGGCGTCCGGCAGGTCATTGACCAGATTGCGGGCAGACATGGGGGTGCGGTGCTTGCGCAGGTTGATCTGCTCGTTGCGCCAGTCGCGCACCAGCGCCTGATAAATTTGGCCCAGAATGGTGCCGTCGTTGCCATAGACGCGGTAAAGTTCCTGATAAGCCGCCGCGCGCAGGGCGGGGTCTGAACCGCGCACGTAAACCATCAATTCACCGCGGGTCAATTCTTTCTCTTCCCCGTTGACGGTGATTTTGAAGGTGTAGCGGTTGGTAATTGAGCTGTACAGCATTTGCAGCGCATTGACGCCGGTCACGTTCTTGATATTGATGATCTTTTCTTCCGCTTCGCTGAGGGTGTGCGGTTTGAAGTGGCGCAGGGCTTCCAGCCAGTATTCCAGATCGCCGGCTGCCGGCATCAGGCGGGCGGCGGCTTCATCCGAAAGGTCTTTCCACCACAGGTTGAAAAACAGGGTGCGGTTGGTCAGGTCGGCAACGAACTGCTCCACCCGGGCGGTCAGGGTTTGGGCGGTCTGATTTTGGGTATCTTCCGAAAACAACAGCCCGGCGTAAGCATACAGGCGCGAACCCAGATTTTGAATTTTTTCCAGTTGTTTGAGAATTTTCAAAAATTCTTCGACGGAAATATCCTCGTGCAGGCTGGCCCGGTAGGTTTCAAACTCGGCAACCAGTTGATCCAGAGTCTGGAAGGCGGTTTCCAGCTCGCTGCTGTGGGGGGCAGGGAACAAATCATGGAGGCTCCAGCGGGTTTGCTGATAGCGGATATCGGTTGTGGTCATCATTCTCCCTCTCTCGGTTTGAAAAGAATGGTTTTGAGTAGTTGGCGCAGGTGGTCAATGGGCAGAAATGAGCCATCTTCCGGCTGGCGGTAGTACCACACCTGCCAGCCGTTGAGCGGTGCAGCCTCTATCTGGCGGGCAATTTGATGGATTGAACCACGCATTCCATTATACTCGACTCGCCCGTCGGCTAACACCTGAGCGGTGAGATCGAGGCGGGCGTTGAAGTAAAGGGTCTGCCCGGCGTGCAGCAGGCCGTGTTCAATCAGCGCGCCAAAGGGGAGGCGCGGCTCGCGGCGCGGATTGGTTTGAACCAGCGTGACGGGCGGCGCAGCAGCGGCGTTTGCCAGCCGGCGGCGGGCCAGTTCCACATAATGGGGGTCGCGTTCGATGCCGATCCAGTGCCTGCCCAGCCATTGGGCAACCTCACCGGTGGTGCCGCTGCCAAAGAACGGGTCAAGCACCACATCGCCGGGGTTGGAAGAAGCCAGCAGAATGCGGTAGAGCAAAGCGCGCGGCTTTTGGGTGGAATGGGCTTTGCTGCCGTTTTCCCGCAGCCGCTCGCTGCCGCTGCAGATCGGCAGGTGCCAGTCACTGCGCATTTGCAGGTCGCCGTTGAGCGACTTCATGGCGTGATGGTTGAAGGTGTAGGGCTTGCCGCGCTGTTTTTGTGCCCAGATCAGGGTTTCGTGGGCGTTGGTAAACCGCACCCCGCGGAAGTTGGGCATCGGGTTGGTCTTGACCCACACAATATCGTTCAAAATCCAGTAACCCAGATTTTGCAGGTGATAGCCGACGCGGTAAATGTTGTGGTAGGTGCCGATCACCCACAGCGTGCCGCCGGGCTTGAGTACGCGGCGGCTGGCCGCCAGCCAGGCGCGGGTAAAGGCATCGTAGGCCTCAAAACCCTCAAATTGATCCCATTCATCGGTCACCGCCTCCACCCGGCTGTGATCCGGCCGCCATAGTTCGTTGCGCAGCTGCAGGTTGTAGGGCGGGTCGGCAAAAATCAGGTCAACCGACTCGGGCGGCAGGCGGTTAAGCACCTCCACACAGTCGCCTTCAATGACCTGATCGAGCGGCAGGCTGGACATGATTTAATTGTACCTGAAAAGCCGGACGGCGGCTTTTCAGCGCGTGCAGGCAGTTACACTCCCCTGCGGGTCGGCCGGTTGACCGAACCACACCACCGCATAGTTCTGATAAATGCCGATGCCCATCGCCTGCCAGTTCATCCCTTTCCAGATGCTGTCTTCGATCATCACGGCGTTGTGTCCGCTGCTGCTGGACTTCCAGCGGTCGAAAGCCTCCTCGGCGGTAGCCTGTGCACTGTGCCAGTAGGCGATCTCGTAGCCGTACGCCTGATAAACCCCGTTGGTGATTTCGCTCGGTTTGTACCACATGCCTTGTGCGTTCTTGTGATCATCCGTGTAGCACACCGGCGTCCAGTTACCCTTATCCGACCACGAATGCAGGTTGCATTTCTCCGTGACCGGCCGGTTATCGTACAGATCACGCACATGCGCCTGCGCCACCTGGGTCAGCGAGCGGGAAAAGGCAATCGGCTTTAATCCCTTTTCGGCGCGGTATTGATTGATCAGGTTGCCCAGTTTGACTTCTTCCTCGCTCAGGCAGGCGCCGCTTTGCTGGGCGGGCGGGCTGGTGGGCGCGCGGGCGATCAGCGGCAGGTACACCTTGTAGTTCGTACAACCGACCTCCGGTGTGCTTTCCGCCGCTGGAGATGCCTGAGCCATCGCCGGCGGCTGCCACAACAGGCCTGCCAGCAAAAGGAGAATTCCTGCCAAAAATACGGTTCGGTTGATGTTGGGCATAAAATCTTCCCCACCGTTGCAAATCAAAATAAAACCAAAGAACAATTTATTTATAAC
This sequence comes from Bellilinea sp., assembly GCF_053501535.1. NCBI lineage: Bacteria > Bacillati > Chloroflexota > Anaerolineae > Anaerolineales > Anaerolineaceae > Bellilinea > Bellilinea sp. Next base: position 4,131 of record NZ_JBRCOK010000070.1, read on the forward strand.
AAATTTCGATAATCTTAAGATGAAACTTTACAAATTTGTTAGCCGAATTGAGCACTGTCTGCCAGAGTCCATAAGGTTTAAGTAAATCAACCCAAAGGCGCAAAGACACGAAGAAGAAAAAAAGATCCTTTGCGTCTTGGCGATAATCCATACTTTTTGAACTTCACTTCTCCTACGCCTCTTTAAGTGCGATTGACCTGATTTGACCATCGCTTTGCCTGAAATCAGGATAAAATACAACTAATCTCAACCTGTTTCCCCTTTTTCACGCCATGCTCATCCACAACATTTCTCAATTATTGACTCTGGCAGGCGGACCGCAGCGCGGTACCGATTTGGGCAACCTGGGTCTGCTTGCTCATGCTGCTGTGCTGGTGCGCGGCGGCATCATCGAAACCATTGGGCCGGAAAATATCCTGCTGCAAACCTACCCCGCCGAACCGCGCTTCGATGCCGGCGGGCGGGTGGTGATGCCGGCTTTTGTGGACCCGCACACCCATCTGGTTTGGGCAGGTGACCGCGCCGCCGAATTCGAGCTGCGTTTGCAGGGCAAAACTTATCAGGAAATTGCCGCGTCCGGCGGCGGAATCCGCTCGACCGTGCGGGCGACCCGCGCCGCCAGCGTGGAAGAACTCAAAACGCAGGCGCGCCCGCGCATTCAGGCCATGCTGAACCACGGCACCGCCACCGCCGAAGCCAAAACCGGTTACGCCCTCCAGCATCCCGGCGAACTTCATCAACTGCAGGCGCTGCTGGAACTGGACGCCGAGGAGGAACTGGATATTTTCCCCACCTATTTGGGTGCGCACGATATTCCCCCTGAGTTTCAGGACAACCCGGATGGGTATGTGGATTTGCTGTGCGGCCGGATGCTGCCCGAGGTGCGCGACTGGTGGCAGTCGCACGCGCCCGGCCGCCCCTTGCCGTTTGTGGATGTGTTCTGTGAAACGATAGCCTTCAACTTAGAGCAATCCCGCCGTATTTTGCAAACCGCGCGCAATCTGGGTTTTCCGCTCAAAATTCACGCCGATGAGTTCGACAATCTGGGCGGGGCGGCGCTGGCTGCCGAATTGGGGGCGGTTTCGGCTGACCATCTGGTCAAGACCTCGCCGCAGGATATTTCCGCGCTGGCTGCCAGCGGCACGGTGGCCGTTTCGCTGCCCTGTACACCCTTTGGGCTGGCCGACCCGCACTACACCCCCGCCCGGCAGATTCTGGAGGCGGGCGGTATGCTGGCGCTGGCTACCGACCTGAACCCCGGTACGGCGTGGTGTGAGAGCATGCAGTTTGTGATTGCCCTGGCCTGCCGCTACCTGCGCCTGACCCCGGCGCAGGCGATTGCGGCTGCGACCATCAATGCCGCGGCGGCCATCGGTCAGGCCGAGCGGATTGGCTCGCTGGAAGCCGGAAAACAGGCCGACCTGCTGGTGCTGTCCGTCAGCGATTACCGCCATCTGGGTTATCGTTTTGGGGGTAATCTGGCGGCGCACCTTTTCAAGCGCGGTGAGTTGATTTACTAAACGGAGCAACCCAATGACCCTTGATTTGCAAACCGCCCGCCAGTGGTATCCGCTCAATGATCCGGTGCATGGCTTTGATCACATCGAGCGGGTGTACCGCATGGCCGAACGGCTGGCACAGGCCGAAGGCGCCGACTGGGAGATTGTGCGCGCCGCCGCGCTGCTGCACGATATTGAAGGCAGCCATCCCGGCGAAAATAACCGCGCCGGGCACCATCATCAATCGGCGGACATTGCCGCTGAAATTTTGCGCCGTGAAGGCTGGAAGGAAGAACGGATTGCCGCCGTTCAGCATTGCATCCGCGCCCATCGTTACCGCGATCAAAGCGAGCCGCCCGCCACGCTAGAAGCCAAAATTCTGTTCGATGCCGATAAACTGGATGTGTTGGGGGCAATCGGGATCGTGCGGGTGCTGGGCTATGCCCTGCAGAGCGGTCAACCGGCTTACGCGCCGCCTTCCGCCCGTTTTCTGGCAACCGGTGAGAAAGAACCCGGCGAACCGCACAGCGCCTATCACGAATTTTTATTCAAATTGCAGCATGTCAAAGACCGTTTATATACCGCCGCTGCGCGGCAGATTGCGGCTGCCCGCCACGCTTATTTGCAGGACTACTTTACCAGACTGATAAGTGAAATCAACGGCGATTCCTGATATACTTCCAGAAAGGATAAAAATTTTCAGGATAAAAAGCAATGAACATTCCCAGCGGACCGATTCTGGTAGTTGAAGATAACGCCAATGTGCTGGAATTGATCGAGACCACCCTGCGCTTCAAAGGCTACCCGGTGGTTACCGCCCGCAACGGGCAGGAAGCGCTGGAGCGGATTGCTCAGGAAAAACCGGCGCTGATTATCACCGATATCCTCATGCCGAAAATGGATGGCTACAGTCTGGCGCATGCCCTGCGCAAAGACCCGGCTACCCGCCGTATTCCTTTTATTTTTATCTCGGCTACCTACCTGACGCCGGAAGACAAAGCCTTTGCTTACAGTTTGGGGGCGGCGCACTTCATTGAAAAACCGCTGGACCCCGAGGACTTTTTGCTGACCGTGGCAGAAGTGCTTACCCGCCAGATGGCCACCGGCACGTTGCACAGCCCGATGGACGACGAAGATTTTTATGAAGGCTACCGCGAGCGACTGGAAAGCAAACTGCGCCACAAGCAGACTCAAATCAGCCGTACCGAACGCCTGCTCAGCACCCTGCCGCCAGCCCAAAAGCCGGCCTTTGAGGCGCTGCTGGCGCAGGCAATTGCCGACCGCGATGAAATTCAGACAGAGCTGGATCAGCTGCTGAAAACGCTGGAAGAGTTTAAAGGCCGTCAGCCGCCCTCCAAAAAGTAAATTACCCGGCTTTGGGATAAGCGCAAAACCAGGACCGTAGCAAAATGAACTCCCTCCCACCTCACCCAACATCGCTGAGGTGATGTTGAGGGAGGCGCAGGAGGGGGCCGAAAATACGGAAATGGATGCGAAAAGGATTTAACCCAAACGGACGTTCGTGAGGGAGAACGACCGAGCAGCCTGCACTTGTCGTGAAATGATTTTTTGAGAGAATTCGGTTTTACTCTTTTCTACCCACGTTCGGAAAACGCGGCACGGCCGGCTCGGTGGGTTCTTCCTCTTTGCCCATCACCTTGTCTTCCAGTTTGCTGATCAACTGACGCTGGCGCTGGATGATATTGTAGAGCACATCGCCAATCGAAATCACGCCGATCAGGCGGTCGTTTTCAATCACCGGCAGGTGACGCACCCGGTAGCGGGTCATCAAGTCCATGCACTCTTCTACGGTTTGATCCGGATGAACGGTGTGAACATTGCTGGTCATAATTTCGCGCACTTTGGTATCGCGCGAAGAACGCCCCTGCAAAATGACCTTGCGGGCATAATCCCGCTCGCTGATGATGCCGACCATGCGATCGTTTTCCATGACGATCAACGCACCCACATCCTTTTTCGCCATCGTGCGCAGGGCTTCAAAGACGGTTTCATCCGGCGCAATCGTCCAGATATCCGTGCCTTTAATTTGAAGAATATGTCGGACGGTGTTCATGCTGCCTCCTTTTTCAATGTCAAAAAGCGGTGATTGCTCTCCAAATCTTATTTTATACCATCCATTCCCCGCATTCAATTCTGTTTACAAGTTTTCATAGAAAATAGATAGAATTTGATAGTTTTTCGTCAAACCGCAACAGGTTACAACCCCTATGGCTTTCTCAAAGTTCCTTGATAATCCTAAACCTTTGCATCGAAACTCGAATTGTGGCGAAACAACCCCCACCGACCTCCCCTAATTTCGCTTTGGCGATATTGGGGGAGGCGCAGGAGAGGGCAAAATCGCTCGATTGGACGAATCCGTGGATTATTCAGAATAGACATCGCTCAGCGCCGGCCGGCTGCTGTTTGAGCGTTTTCGACTTTGATAAAGCCATGGTACAACCCGCGCCCCCGCCGGTTAAAAAAACTGCGCCTGCCGCGTGCGGTAAGCGCAGTTCTGTCCGTTGTGAAAATGGATCAGCCCAGGTGCATCGGCATGATCACATGCACAAAATCATCATCACCAATCGGTTTGATGGTTGCCGGGGTGTTGTTCTGGTTGGTTTCCAGCGCCACCGAGGGAGTTTTGATCACATCCAGCACTTCGCGCAGGAACTTGACATTGAAGGCGATCAGCAGCGGGTTGCCCTCGATATTGGCATCCACCTGAATCTGGCTGGCGCCGGTTTCTTCCGATTGGGCAGAAACTTCGACCACACCCGGCGCATCACTGCCCGGCAGGATGTTCAAACGCACCACATTGTTCCCCTCACGGGCAATGATCTCGGCCTGCTTACAGGCTTTGAGAAAGGCCGGCGTTGAAAGCACGGTGTGCGTTTTGAACGAGCGCGGAATAATGGCGCGATAATCGGGGAAGTTGCCGTCAATCAGCTGAGAAACCAGCTCGGCGTCCTTGACATGGAAAATAACCTGTCCGCGGCCGGGCGGGACGTTCATGGTCAGCATCTGCTCACCATCAGTGGCGATGCGCGCCAGTTCGGTCAGCGCGCGGGCGGGAATGATGACCGAAACTTCCTGGCGGACGGGGTTGCTGAGCAGGCCTTTGCGCACCGAGATGCGGAAACCATCGGTGGCTGCCATGGTAATTTGATCCTCTTTGATGTTGAGCAGCACGCCTTGCAGCACCGGGCGGGCTTCATCGGTGGAAGCGGCAAACACCACCTGCTGAATCATCTCTTTGAAGTCATTGACGTTCAGACTGACCCCCTCGGAAAGGTCCGGCACGGGGATGGGTGGAAATTCCTGCGCATCAATGCCTTTGATGTCGGTGTTGCTGCTGCCGCTGCGCACGTTGAGCGTCTGGGTGCGCGGGTCCAGGGTCAACTCAATCCGTTCACCGCTGAGCGTGTTGACTAAATCCTGAAAGGTGCGGGCGGGGACGGTAATGGCGCCGGCATCTTCGATCACCGCCGGTATCCAGCAGGTAATCCCCAATTCGAGATTGGTCGCCGAAAGGCGCAGCCGCCCGTCATCGCTGGCAATCAGGATATTGGCCAGCACCGGCAGAGTGCTGCGCGGCGAAACTGCCTTGGAAACGATGGACAATCCATGCGCCAGATGCTGCTGCTGGACGGATGCTTTCATGGAACACCCTCCTGAGGATTTGGGATACAGAAATTATATCAGAATCCCGCTCACTTCGTGAATCGCAACAGTGGGAAATATCCAATCGGCGGGCGGAAATTTAAATTAACGTGAATTCGGGATAAATTCAAAACCCGCAAGTAAAGCAATTACCCCCTCCCGCCTCCCCCTAAATCGCCCCAGCGATTTAGGTGGAGGTGCAGGTGGGGGTCAAATATCCTCAAAGGAATGGGAAGAGGATTTATGCCGAACTGAGGTTAAATTATTTCTACATCTTGAAACCCCCGCCCGGCATCCTCTATAATCAATCACAGAATATCACCCCGGTTGGAGGCAACATGCCCGGTTATTGCGGAAAAGTCCTTTGGGTCAACCTGAGCGATCGCAGCTGGCAGGAGGAAACGCTGCCGGACGAACTTTACCGCCGCCGGCTGGCCGGTGTTGGATTGGGCGTACACCTGCTGCTGGAACGCATCCCCGCCGGGGCAGACCCGCTGGGTGCGGAAAACATGCTTGGCTTCGTGGCCGGGATTCTGGTCGGCACAGGCGCCATGTTTGCCGGGCGCTGGATGGCGGTTGGCAAGTCGCCGCTGACCGGCGGCTGGGGCGATTCCAACTGCGGCGGCAACTTTGCCCCGGCAATCAAACAGTGCGGTTATGATGGCATTTTCATCTCCGGCATCTCCCGCGAACCGGTCTATCTGCTGATTGACGGCCAGACGGTGCAGTTTCTGCCCGCCGCTGACCTGTGGGGGAAAGATGCGGTTGAGTGTGAGGAAATTTTGGTTGCCCGCCACGGCAAAAAGGCGCGCGCCGCCTGCATCGGCAGCGCCGGCGAAAAACGCTCGCTGATTGCCGGTATCGTCAACGACCGCGGGCGGATTGCCGCCCGTTCCGGTTTGGGGGCGGTGATGGGCAGCAAGAACCTCAAGGCGGTGGTTCTGACGGGATCCCAACCCGTTCGCAGCGCACAACCGGAGGAAATCCGCCGCCTGAGCAAAGCCGTTGCCGGGCTGATGCCCAAAGGCGAACCGCCGCTGCGCTCATGGATGCTGCCGATTGCCGGGATGCTCATGGCGAAAAGCCCCAACATCTTCCGCAAGGATGGGCTGATGACCCTGCCGCCAATGCGGAAATGGGGCACTGCCTCCGGCAATGAGGTGGCGGTCAAGACCGGCGATGCGCCGATGCGCAACTGGCGCGGCACACCGGCGGGCTATCGCAGCGCAGCCATCAGCGCGGATGCGCTGATTCGCAGCGAGCGCAAGAAGTACCACTGCTACGCCTGTCCGCTGGGCTGCGGAGCGATCAACGAAATGGCGGGGGAATACCAGGAAACTCACCGCCCGGAATACGAAACCGTTGCCGCGCTCGGCCCGCTGCTGGGCAATACCGACCTGGATACCATTTTTTACCTGAACGAACGCTTCAACCGCGCCGGTATGGACTCGATCAGTGCCGGGACGGTGCTGGCGTTTGCGGTGCAGTGTTTTGAAGCGGGGCTCATCAACCAGCAGGATACCGGCGGGCTGCGCCTGAGGTGGGGCGATGCTGCAGCCATCCGCACTCTGGCGGATCAAATGATTCGGCGGGAAGGGTTTGGCGATCTGCTGGCGGACGGCGTGCAGCGCGCTGCCGAGCGCATTGGGCGCGGCAGCCAGCAATATGCCATGCACATTGGCGGGCAGGAAATTCCCATGCACGACCCGCGCGCCGATCCCGGCTACGGCGTCCTGTATACCGGGGATGCCACCCCCGCGCGGCACAACACCGGCTCACACCTGACCTACGAACTGCTCAAACCGTGGAGCCGGGTGGAGTGGGCTCCGCCCGTACCTTCCATGTATCCCGCCGCGGACATGTACCGCCCCAGCCGTGAAAACGCGCTCAAAATGGCGGCCTGCGCCATGCTCAAAGCCGTGATTGACGGCGGCGGTTTTTGCACTTTTGGCGCCCATATGGGGGTGGACAACCTTTCCCTGTTTGAATTCCTGAATGCGGCTACCGGCTGGAAACTGACCTCCTCGGAATATCTCGAAATTGGGCGGGAGGTGCAGTCGCTGCGCATGCGTTTCAACTTCAAGCACGGCGTGCATCCGGCTGAATGGCACATCCCGCCGCTGATTTACGGGCAGCCCCCGTTGCGGCGCGGCCCGCTCAAAGGCCGGCAGTTCGACTTGACCGCTCTGCGCCGCGATTTCTGGCAGGCAATGGGTTGGGATGCCGAAAGCGGCGCACCGCCGGAAGAAGGAAATGGCTGAAACCATCCGCGTGCAAATTTCGGCGCCTTTTGAAATTCCCGGCCAGGACACGGCTGGCTGGGTTCAACTGCCATCCGGCAGCCGGGTGAGCGACCTGTTGCGGCTGGCAAGACCGCCGCTGGCGCTGCGCCTGCTGCCGGTGGTGGTCAACGGCAAGACAGCCGGCCGCCGTCATGTGCTGCAGGACGGCGATCGGGTGGTGTTTTTGCTGCCAATGAGCGGGGGTTAGGAATAGATATACTCTTCGGAGTTGTTTACAAGATATGGCGCGTGATTTTCCAGAAGTCTTAACTGAATTTCCCTTTGCATAGGGTAATTGGCAATGATTAGTTCGGTTATTTTCCCGCGCTTCGAACCATTACAATTGATGGCTCGATTGGAATAAACTGTATCTCTGGAAAAAAACGGATAGGAAAATAAATTGGTTGTGATTGGTGTATCGGAATTGGAAAGAGTTACATAAACATTTTTTTTGGTCAATTCAATGCAAACATCGCGTAATCTCTCTTGATCCCGCAAGTTAAAACCATTTGAATAGTAAGAAGTAAAATTGGCGGTTTGGGAGAGCGGCACATATGGTGGGTCAAAGTATACCCAATCGCCGGGACTCGATTTTTGTAAGACGATGTCAAAGGGAGCGCAAATCAATTCAACCCTTTGCAAGGCATGAGAAACGGCTTTCAGGTTTTCCTCATCTAAGTATTTTGGAGACTTGTATTTGCCAAAAGGCACATTGAATTTTCCTTGGCGGTTGACACGGTATAAACCATTATAGCCGGTCTTGTTGAGATAAATCATCCGTGCGGCACGCTCCGGTAAAGTTAGACTCCACGGGTCTTTTGCGCGGAGTTCATAATAAAAACTTTTTTCGTGAGGAAAACAAGACAAGTATTCAATAACCTCATCAACACAATCCCTGATAGCCTTATAGGTGTCTATTAACTCTGCATTGATATCCGATAGAACCGCATGACGAATCTTTTTTTCGCGATAGAGGCGGAAAAAAATTGCACCACTGCCAACAAAAGGTTCGAAGTATGTATTGAAACTAACCGGCATGCGCTGGAGAATGTCGTCAGCCAGTTGTGTCTTTCCACCAGCCCACTTTAGAAACGGCTTGGGTAGTAATAAAGATTCTTTCATCGCTACAATCCGAAATACAAGCGTAACCAATCTTCTAATTCAGTATACCAAATAACTTTACCGGTGGACATTAGGTATCCTTTGATATTCTCTGAAAAGCCCTCGCCGCTAATGACCACAATACCGGGAATCGGCCAAAATGCAATATCTTGAACAGTTGCAAATATTTTTTCTTCAGCCGATCCAGGGGTGCTTTGATACTTGCATTCAATTCCAAGCCGCTTTCCGCTGTTTTTGTCCGTAACAACAACATCTATCGAACGTGCTGCTCCCCAAAGCCTTCTTGCAGCCTTTACTTCTCGTTTTGCTTCCAATCCCAGTGAATTAGCCAAATTGATGACTTGCTCTCTCAATTCGTTACCACTCTTGGGAGCGTTTGCTTTACCGGGCATTTTTATCTCTCCATAATAGAAAAGGGTTGGATAATGAAAGTTCCCACAAAGTTACGAATTGGGGAAACTCCAAAAATTGTATAAAATTAACTGTACTTGAACGAGAATTACAGTTAATTTTATACAAAAAAAGTATCTCGATTAGAATTTTACAGCAAATATTCCTTCAGTTGCCGCGAGCGGCGCGGGTGGCGCAGACGGCGCAGGGCCTTGCCTTCAATCTGGCGGATGCGTTCGCGGGTCAGCCCGAACTTTTGCCCCACTTCCTC